>JAQVBP010000142.1:5806-7273 GCA_028690255.1 Methanosarcinaceae archaeon | reverse complement strand
ATCGATCAAAATCTGATTGGATTGTGACACCTGCGGAACGCGGGGAAGAGCTTGGGGACTTGCCCTCAATAGAGGGAGGAATGAACCAAGAAGCCACTCAGTCTTTAGCTGAGTGGTAGTTCACTATCCTTTGTTCCCAAATTTTAAGCACATATAGGCATTATTACTAACATATGATCTCAATTGATACTGATTTTAAAAGCCAGTCCAAAAAAACCATGTGCTTATATTTTAAGCACATAATTCAATAGCGAAAGACCTTTATGCGCCTAAAAATGCGGAATGCAGGTTATTATAGTTACAGGTGAATGGCTTATGTATGACGTAATCATCGTGGGCGGAGGACCCTCAGGGGCCTCTGCAGGCAGGCAAGCAGGAAAACTGGGCTTAAACACACTGCTGCTTGAAAAAGAGGAGTTCCCGAGATACAAGCCCTGCGGAGGCGGGCTTTCGGACCATGCGATTTCTTATCTCGACTTTGAGCTTCCGGAAGATATTATTGAGTGGGAAGTTACGGGGGCAAAGGTAATTTTCAAAGACCAGCGCATTGAAGCCCACAAGGACCACCGGATCTCGACCCTTGTTTCCAGAGATATATTTGACAATTTCCTGCTTGAAAAAGCGAGGGAAAGCGGGATCGAAGTCCGTACCGGGGAAAAGGTCACAGGCTGCAGGGAATTTTCAGACTGTGTGGAAGTGGAAACAAAGGAAAAAACTTACAGGGCAAGGTTCGTGATCATTGCCGAAGGGGCTCATGGACATCTCAAAACCTGTGTGCGGGCCGTGGATGGCAGGGAAGCGTACGGGATCTGCGTGGTCACCGAAGTCCCTGCCACGGAAGCAGAGATTGAGGGGAGGCTCGGGAGAGCCGTGGAAATGGAGTTCGGAGTCGCAGGCGGCGGGTACGGTTGGGTCTTTCCCCACAGAACCTATTATTCCGTAGGAATCGGAGGGCTTGTCAAAGATCTCTCTCATCCGAGGCAGACCCTGCTTGATTACCTGAAGAAAAACGGCTTTACAGGGGAATACAAACTGCACGGGCACAAAATTCCCCGGGGGGGGTTCAAGCGCAGGGTAACAGGTTCGAGAATAATCCTGAGCGGGGATGCCGGCGGGTTCGTGGACGCTTTTTCAGGGGAAGGTCTGGCCTATGCCATCCGCACAGGGCAGTTTGCGGCGGAAACGATTGCCGAAGTTTGCCAGCAAGGGGATAAATCAAAAGGCCTGAAAAAATACGAGAGCCTCTGCAAGGCTGAGTTCGGGACACACCTGAAGTATTCCCTGATGTTTTCAAAGTTGATGCACCGTTATCCGGAAAAGAGCTTCAGAATATTTACCTCAAATAAGAAAATGATGGACAAATACCTGGAGGTTGTGGATTTTAGTTTTAACTACAAAGATTTTCTGCGCTGGACTCTGCTGAACTTCAAGCTCAGGTAAGCCAAAAATTCAGTGCAGAAACCGGGG
>JAQVBP010000142.1:0-5706 GCA_028690255.1 Methanosarcinaceae archaeon | reverse complement strand
AGCTGGAAAAACAGTTGAAATATACAGAATATACAGAATAATGTGTGCGAGTGAGGTCCGTAAGCTCCCTTCTGTTCCTGCAAAGGTCCCTTATCACTTCCCGTGAGGGGACGGCCCCTGAGGGCGCTTGCAGTGACGGCATTCGGCTAAGCGTATCATAATGAAAGGGGGCGATCCAGACAACTTAAACCCCTTTCCCAACTTGCACCCACGAGGTTTCACCGTTTCATCCGCTTTCCCATGCGACCTCGGCTTTTCGGCCTCATTGCATTAGCACGGGACGGTATCGTTTCTGTGCCAGAGCCCGGGTTCTCACCCGACACCCTTTACAGGTGTTCGTGTATCTGGATTGGTGGGGAGACTTTCCTCAGACCAGAAGGTCCGGAAGCCGTCCGACCTCTCTCGCAGCTGAAATTTTATTCCGGAAACTGCATCTATCTATTGTTATATATATTTTTGCTATCCCGGGGCTCCGGGGAAGGCAGTGTATATCTTCCGGTCGCCCATGCATACAATATAATGTTTGTGGGTTGGGGCTTTGTCCAAATATTAATATATATGCATCGTATCCCTTATCAGGGGAACAGAAATCCCCTCTCATTGTTTAAAGATGTTTGTCGTTACTTTAATATGTAAACATGACAGCATTTTCCCGTTTATTTTCAGGCCTGTTTAACATGAAAGTGCAATGTGTATTTTCACAATGTGTACTTTCGTTTATTATGCCTGGTATTCAAAGAATAACCTATTCGTTTTTAGAGGTAAAACATGAGTGATGATTTATTCGATCTGCATGTAGGGTATGTCTCTTTTAAGAACCCGATCGCACTGGCGCCAATGGCAGGAATTGTCGATAGTGAGTTTGCCAGTAAATATGCAGGTGATGCCGGGCTGGTAGTACTTGGGGCCTTTAATCTGGATGAAGGGTCCATTGCGGTTGCATCCGAAATGGTGGCCCGGGGGAGAAAAGAGTTCATTTCCAGTGAACCCCTGGAGTTTATAAAGAAAGAAATTCGGGCCGTGACCACCGGCAGTGTCGTTGCGGTCAATGTCCGGAGCACAACCCTTGGCCCCCTGGTCGAAGCTGCAAAAATGGTAAAGGAAGAAGGGGCAATTCTTGAATTAAACGCCCATTGCAGGCAGCCCGAGATGCTCGAAGCCGGGCTTGGGGAAGCTCTCCTGCACGATCTGCCCAGGCTTACGGCCTGGATTCTGGCCATTAAGGAAACCGGAGTCGTACTTTCGGTCAAGGTCAGGGCAAATGTCGTGGACGATGTCAAACTTGCCAGGGTTATCGAGAAGGCCGGGGCTGACATCATACACGTTGATGCCATGCTTAATGGTTTTGAAGGGCCGGACCTGGCCGCAATCCTCAATTACCGGGACTCGACACGGCTCTTTCTCATAGGAAACAATTCCATCAGGGATTTTGCCGGAGCAAAGGAGGCCTTTTCCTGGGGTGTCAATATGGTTTCGGTTGCCAGGGGGGCAATGGACGACTCCGGCCTGGTCCGGGAACTGGTAGATGGTATCGGTTCTTACCAGAAAGCCATAGGCTGGTACAACGCTCCCAAACATGTCTGTAGCAACGGGGATTTCAGAGGGCTTGCTTTTTGCTGCCTGCCCGTTAAACCCTGCCCTGTGCATGAGAAGTTCGGAAAACTGGGGTATACCGCCGAAGAGTTTGCCCGGACTAAACTGGACTTTGCAAAGGGCACCCTGCTCGAGTTTGGCCAGGACACCTGTTTCGGAAGTCTTGTCTGGTGTTGTAAGATCACCAAACCCTGCTGGATCAGGGACGGAGCTCTTAACGCTCTTGACCTTTCCGATGCCAGCTATATGAAACTCAAGCGCGAACTGGCTGAATATATACTGGATCATGCCCGGGTTCCCATAAATGAATCCTTATACTGAGATATCGGCTCATATCGCCCGTTCCGCCCAACTTGCCATGCTCCTGGAGGTTTCGGCCTCTCCTAAACCCGGAAATGTTGACCGGGAGCATGATTTTCCCGATACCTCCTACGAGCATTTCCTGGCCTCCTCCGTTGGGGTTTACCCTGTCCTTGAAGAGGCCGCAGGGGGCAGGAAAGGAATCGGAACTCTGCTCGTGCATGCAGTTTCCGAAAGCGTGGCCTGGCAGAAGGGGGGAAACACTCATTTCGGGGCGTTTCTCCTGCTTATCCCCCTGGCAATGGCAGCAGGGGAAATCCTTTCAGAGAAAAGAGAGGACAGGTGTACCGATGGGTCTGGTCCCGGGATTTCCGGACCGGAAAAACTTGAGGGGGGGGACCTGGAAGCCCTGGTCTCCCGGGCCCATGCCCTTGTCCGGGCCACGGACTCCGGGGACGCCGTGGAGTTTTACCGGGCCTTTGCAGCCGGAGGGGTCAGGGTAAACAGCGTCGAGGAGTTTGACCTGGAAGCCTCCGCCTCGACCGCCGAGCTCCGGGAGCAAAACGTAAGCCTCTATGACCTTATGGAGATTTCAAAGGGGTACGATCTGATAGCAAACGAATGGACGACAGGCTTCAGACGCTGCCTTGAAGGAGCAGAGACTGTCCTTGCTTTCATGCAGGCCCGAAACGGTGAAAGTGCCTCCGAAGAAAATTCCGGAAAAAACTCTGAAATAAATTCTGAAAAAAATTCCGGAAAAAACTCTGAAATAAATTCTGAAAAAAATTTCGGAATAAATCATTCCGGAACCGGGATTAACGAAGCCGTGGTTTACACTTTCCTCAAACTGCTTTCCAGGCACAGGGATACCTTTATACAGACCAAGTTCGACGCCGAAACTGCTGACCGGGCATCTTCCCGCGCCCGTTCGATTCTTTCCACCTGGGAAAATCAGGATCAAAATTCAGTTTCAGGGCAGGATTCTGGTTCGGATACCGGGCTGAATGCCGGCCTGATTGCAGGAAAAAGGGATTTTGGGGCCCTGCTCCCTGCTCTCCGGGAGTTTGATTCCGAACTTCTGGAACAGAGGATCAATCCGGGTTCCACCGCGGATGTCATAATCGCAGGCCTGTTTATAGCTTTACTTGGAGGACTCCGTTTTTGAATGAATTTAACGAATCCGAGAATTCCTGTGCGGAAGATCTCGATATTTCCGAATACGGGATTCTGCCGGAGATTTGCGAGACAATCGTGAGCACTGGCTTTGAAACGCCCAATGCGGCACCCATCGGGATAATCAGGAAAAACGGAAAAGCTTTTGTCAGGATTTTCAAAGGCAGCCAGACAGGAGAAAATGTGTTTAATGAAGGTTTTCTTGTCGCAAACGTGGTCTATGACCCCCTTCTCCTCGTACGCTCCACCTTCTCTGACCTTGAATTATCCGAATTCGATTTTGTAGATGTGGACGGGCACAGGTTGCCCATTCTCAAAGCGGCCCTCTCCTGGGTGGCATTCAGATGCATCAACCAGAAGGACACGGGCCAGGCGGTGGTAGCTGACCTGATCCCGCTCAAAGCGGGCTTCCGTGAAAAAAACAGGAAGATAATTCCGGGCCCTAACAGAGGGTTCAATGCCGTCCTTGAGGCCACAGTACACGCCACCCGCTACCAGCTCACCGGCGAGGAAAAATACGCGGACTGGATCAGGCATTACGAAGGGCTTGTCCGAAAATGCGGGGGCCAGAAGGAGAAAAAGGCAATGGAACTCCTCTATGAAGTGCTCGGATTCGAGTGATTTTAAGGATTAATTCTGTAGTAAAATATATTATTATCCTGAGGCATGAGGTATCTTTATGAGTTTTCAGAGAATCGCGTGGGGTATCACGGGGGCCGGGCATTTTCTTGAGCGGAGTTATGAGGTCTTCAAAGGCCTTAAGCAGGCCGATCCCTCTCTTTCGGTTAACACCTACATTTCCAGGGCCGCCGAGGAGGTGCTCCGGATGTACGGGCTTGAACAGAAGCTTATAAAGATCTCGGGTGGGGATTATCTGGAGGAAATCTTCCGGGAAACCGAACAGGGTTCAAGTTCCCCGAAGGTGGGGCGCTTCCTTCTTGAGAAGTACGACGCCCTCTTTATCACGCCCGCAACCTCAAACACGGTCTCGAAAATAGCTTATGGAATTGCGGATTCCCTGGTGACGAATGCTGTAGCCCAGGCCGTGAAAGGCCGGGTCCCGGTCTATATCGTGCCCGTGGATATCGAGGGCTCGATAGTCTCCGAGATGCCCTACAGCGTGGACAGGGGCCTCTGCCGGCACTGTGAGGCCTGTCCTCCGCGCGAGATCTGCCCCCACGGGGCCATAGGGGAGAGAAACGGGGTTACGGACCAGATTGACCTTTTAAAATGCAAGGGCTGCGGACTCTGCAAGGAAGTCTGCCCTCACTCCGCAATAAAGGGGGGACCTGTCGATGTTCTTATCCGGGATGTGGACAGGAGGAATGTGGAAACCGTAAAAAGCCTGCAGGGCATTACCGTACTTGAAAACCCGGAGCAGATCCCTGACCTGTTCCGCTAATTTTTTCCTTTTTGATTTTTCCAGGGTTTTATTTTTTGAGCCTCCTGATCTTTTTTCCAGGCTTTGTTTTTTCATATTTTTTGGTAGAGTTATCTCATTTTTTCCAAATTCAGGGGCGGACAGAACAAAACGGTGTAGGGATTAGCAAAATCTAACAAAATCTAGCAAAATCCAAAGTAAAAATCAGGTCTAATAGCAGATTTAATAACAATTAAAATAACAATTAAAAAAAATTACTAATTGACCCCTGATGAGGTTGGGATAAAAACAAAAATAGGAGGTTGGGAAAGGAGGTTAATGAATGGTTAAACCAATCATTATTAGTAATTGCTGAGATTTCTCAATGGCAAGCAAATGGTAAATCAATTTAATTTGATTTACCATATTATAGAAGACATTTGTAGTATATATAAATATTGGTTGCCTCAGCTGTTTTCTCATTCCGGTCTGCATTGGTGCCAGAGAACAATAAAGCTTTATTTCCTCCACCCATGTCGAATTTGTTTGACAATTTGCCTTGCCGTGGACTTTTCCGAGTGCAGGTAGACGGAGGCCGGAATTCCTGAATTTGCAAGAAGGTAGAAAAGCTCCATGGTTTTTCTGTTAAGCCCTGGGGAGCAGTGCAGAAGGTTGCTCCTTGAGATCCTTACAACGGCGTCTATAGGCCTGATTCCGCACAGGAAGGCTTTTATTTCCCGGCTCTGCCGGCTTTTTTCAAAGATAAGGTCTATCCAGGTGTTCATCTCCTCTATCAAAAATTCCCTTGTCAGGTCTTCCGGGACTATGAAATTTTTTCCTTTTTCGATATTTCCGAAAAACTCCCTGAAGCTTTCCCCTTTCGCAAGGGTATAGATCTGCCCGAGTTTTCCCGTGTGGGCGTCCGTAGTTGCTGCAATTCCTTTTCCCAGCCTCTCCGCAAGGGCCACGATCATTTCGTTTTTCAGTTTCAGCTCATGCAGGTTGTACTCAAGCACCGGAAAGAGTTTTGCAAGCTCAGGGACCTTTGCCGGGTCGGCCTCTTCGTGAAACTCAAACCAGAGGGGATGGTTGTAGATATAGGGCAATCTGTGCTTTTTCAGAAAATCGATTACACTCAGAAGGTTATGCTCGACATCCGCAAGTTCCCGAAGTTCCGCAAACTCGGCCAGGTCAAGCTCGTAAACATTTACATGTACCGTATGCCCGGCCCGCACAGGGTCCCGGACCGTAAGCTCAACACCCGTAACAAGTTTTTCCCG
>JAQVBP010000141.1:2476-7321 GCA_028690255.1 Methanosarcinaceae archaeon | reverse complement strand
CTTTAGAAGAAAAATTATCTGAATAAATATCTGAAAACGGACTGATAATCATTCCTACAGCCACAGCCGTGGCAAGTACAATAATCAGAACAGCGAAGATGGTAATAGGGGAGGCGACTGTATTTAAGTTCTTAAAAGCTCTGTTTTCGGCATATTTTTTCTTCATACCTTTTCCTCCTACCACCCCCTTACTCAAAAATAGGAGGTTTTAGGGAGGGATAATTGACACATGTACATTTCTTTATAAAGATATCCGGACCCATAGTTATATACTTATCCATAAAAATGAGGATTTTTATAGATATACAATATAGTTAATCGAGCACCCTTTAATCAAGTAAATTAATCATTTCATAAGAACGTAACAGGAAACCCCTGAGTCTTTAGCTCAGATAGTTGACTCGGAAGGAACCTCTTCATACACCAGCTCCCGAATGATACAGAAATTACCAAAAGTGAATTTAAAAAAATAGAGCTGGCAATTTGAGGAAATTATTGGGTTCGAGACAAAGTTCAAAAGAGTGCAACTTTTGGAATTTCCAAAAACTCATTATAAGTTTGACCGTGTGAACTACTCCCACCTGCAAGCCTTCGGATCTCGAGGAGGGGGCCTTCTGCTACCGGAGGTAAAAACAGAAAAGAGGGGGCCTTCTGCCAGAGGAAGATAAAATGTTTCCTACTTTCCTGTTTACTCTGTTTTTAAGGCTTCAGCAGAAAAACCCTGGGGTCTTGAATGCCTTCTAAGGATTTCTTATCTTCTAAGGATCATCGTTCGCAGGCGGTCAGCCGAGCTTGCGGACTTGTCGGCAATGCTCCCTACCTTTTCAACAAGGCCTATAAGGTAGCAAACCCCGGCCCCGCCGATCCGATCCTCATTTTCGAAGATTTTTTTCATAAGAGCGGTTTCAAGCACGTCCACGTCATGCTCCAGTTTTTCGACTTCCGGGGCCAGGGACAGGGTTTCCTTTATTTCCTCCTTGCTAAAGGAGGTTGCAAGCAGTTTATATAATTCGTCAACAAGTCTGTCATACATCCTGACGGTTTTAAGGACCGCTTCCATAAGTTCCGAAAAACCTTCTTTTATTTCGTCGGGGAGGGTTTTGCAGGACCTGAGGGTCAACCAGTAAGCCGAGGTCTGGGCATAATCCGCAATTGAGTCCTGCTGCTTTAAAAAAGAGAGGAGATCCTTTTTGTCAACGGGCAGTTTTATTGAAGAGGGAATGCCTGCCCTTATTTTCTGTTTGATAATATCGGCTTCGTGCTCCAGTTTATCGATCTCAGCAGTTTTTTTTTCCAGAAGCTCCATATCTCCTAAACAGTAAGCTTCCATGGCTTCACTAAGTTTTTCAACCGCAAGCACTCCTTTTTTAGCATGGGCTTCCAGAGGGAGGAAAGGAGATTCTGCGACCACGTCAAAGACTGAACGGATATAATCTTTCAAAAGATCACCTCAAGTCCCATAAAAATCAATGCCGACGTAATGGCGGCTATGGGAACTGTTGCTAACCAGGAAGAGACAATCTTCCAGATCACGCTCAGGTCAACAGCTGCAATCCCTCCTGCCAGCCCGACTCCTATGACCGAGCCCACGAGAGTATGGGTCGTGGAAATCGGAAGGGAACTGTAACTGTGGAGGACCACCACTGTAGCGGTTGCAAATTGGGCAGAAAACCCTCTTGTGGGGGTGAGTTCCGTGATCTTCGAACCGATGGTCTCGATCACCTTGTATCCCCAGGTCGCAAGTCCCACGACCATTCCGACCCCGCCAAGTACAAGTACCCAGATAGGGATTTCGGAGTTGATCAGTCCCAGTGCCTTGAGACCGGCCGCAAGAGGACCTACGGCGTTTGCAACGTCATTGGACCCGTGAGCGAATGCAATATAACATGCAGTTACGACCTGTAACGATATGAATTTTTTCTCTATCTGAGGGAGATCCTTTGCACGATGCAAAAACAAACTTCGGACTATGGAAAAAATCAGGTAGGCCAGGAAAGCTCCAAGCATGGGGGAAATGAACCAGCTTGCCACGATTTTAGCAAGTACCCACCAGTGGATATCCGAAAAAGCGATCGTTCCGTTAAACGCGGCAACCAGCCCGAAGCCGAGTACCGAGCCTACAATGGAATGACTGGTTGAAACAGGGAGGTTATAGAGGGTCGCAAGGGTGATCCAGAAACTTGCGGCAAGAATCGCAGCAAGCATCCCGAGCACCACGATATTCGGGTGGATACTGCTTATCATATCTATGGGGACGATACCTTTGGCAATTGTAGAGGTAACTTTTTTCCCGAAAAGCACCGCCCCTAAAAACTCGAAAATCGCAGCGATAATAATTACCTGTCTGATAGACAGGGCCCCGGTCCCCACAGAGGTTCCCATGGCGTTTGCAAGGTCGTTAGCCCCGATATTCCAGGCCATGTAAAGACCGGAAAGGATAAGTGCTATAACAAGTAAATCCATCTTTTTCTTTGCTCCAGAGTTTTTATAATCAATGAAAGATATATGTCGCTTATCACCGATGAGCTTTGTAGAGATTTTCGCATTGGTATCTAATATTTCATTATTTTCAAGTCATTTCCTTATACTTCAGATTCATTATAAACCCCCTCAGATTTTCATTATATTTTATACTTTTCGTATGCCCCGGGTCCCCTTGTCTGGTATATACGCCTATATACTAATATGAGCTAAGCAAGATTTTCACGTAATAAAGGGTATAATAATAAATATATAGATATCACCTATTATCCATAGTATTTTTGGAAAAAGCTGAATGATTACTCATAAAGAAGCAGTAAAAAAGAAAGAACTTTTCAAGTTGTTGCGCCGTGAGTCCTTGGGTGGATTGGCCGGAATTCATATTCCGGTCTGGGTTTATACTGATATAAAAAATATTAATCGAAAACCTGCCCCAACATCATTAAAATAAAATTAATAAATTCAGGGATAGGTCCCTGTAAAACAGTGCAAACGGATCTATGAGAATTACGCACTTTCTTCCTTGCACCAGAACTCCCCGTAGACCGGGTAGTGATCCGATACGGCTATGGTTTCGTTGTAGCTCAGGTTGTACTCCAGGTCGTATCTGAAGACCCCGGATGTCCCTGTAAATTCGGACATTGTGCTGTCACTGATAACTATCCTGTCGTAAGTACAGTTACTTGCTTTGGTCGTGGTATCCGCGCTGTTGTTTATCAGCCAGGAATAGGTTTCCGTGCTCAAAGAAGAATTTCCGTTTTCATCAAAGTAGGAGCCGTCGGCGTTAAAGTCCCCCATTACCATGAAATCGTCTTCATCCGGATAAATTTCCCGGGCATACGCGGCCACGTCGGCCAGGGCGTTGATTTCCCCGGTCGCTTCATCGGGGTCGGTGTGGACAGTAATCAGAGTGAAGTCAAAATCCCCTTCAAGGGTTTCAAAAGAAGCAATATAGGGGTCCCTGTGGAAAGGGTCTGTTCCGTCGGGTTCGGGATATGTAAGAGCCTTTCCTACAGGCCTGACACTGCTGCAGTCATAGATATATGCATACTGTTCTTTGCTGGAAGTCCTGCCCAGGCGCTCACTTACGATGTAAGAATACCGAACCCCGTCGGTGTTTACAAGTTCAACAAGTTCCGGAAGAGCGGTTTGGGACTTATCCCTTATTTCCTGAATAGCAATGACGTCGTAAGTGCGAATGATTTTTGCAAGCGTGTCCATGACCTCGGGGTCGGAAGCCTTGCTTATTCCAAAGACCTGAACATTGAAGGCCCCTACCCGAATTTTCTTTATGGAGAAGTTTTCGCGGTTTTCGTAATCATCGGACACGCCCCTTATTATAGGTCCCAGTCCGGAAGTCCCGGTTTCGTTTCCAGAATCCAGTGCACCTGTTTCGGTTCCATCAATAGAATCGGGTTCACTTATTGCGGTCATTTTTTCATCAGTCATGCTGCCGTTTTCAGAATTTCCTGAACTATCAGAAAGCCCGGCCTCCTGGCTGTTGCCTACTGTTTTTTCAGGAGGGGCCACACAGCCGGATAGAAAGCCAAGAAGAATCGTTATAGAGAGTACCGTTATCAAAAAAGCTTTTTTTTTCATTTTTTTCTCCATTTTTCTTTTTCAGAGCCCGGAAAACAGGCACTTTTTAGATTATTTTGAATAAGTTATCCACCTCATTTTATAAAAAATTTACAATTTAACCACAAAACTTATTGAATATATTTTATTTAAACCCCATTTATTTAGCATGAAAATGCGGTGCACTTTCATTTTTTTGTGCCTATTTTCCACAGAATAACATATTCATTTTTTGACTACTTTCTTATAGAGGCTCCCTCTATATTAATTCAGTAAATTAATTTCCAAACAAACTTCGGTAGGCGGAAAACTTTGTCAGAAAACAAACTAATAATGATTCTGCTCCTTGCAGCCACAATGCTCGCAGCCGGTTGCCTTGAAAACGGGACAAACGTCTCAATCTCCGGAAACGATACGGAAATTGAAATAAACCTGCCCGAAACAGGAGAGGATATATGGTGTCAGGCCGGCACCCACATCCAGGTCAAAAACCCAACAAGCAACCGGGCTCTTGACATGACCATCGTCGGCACGGAAGAATTCGAAGGCGAAACTCTCTGCAAAGCAGTTCTGGAAACCAGCGGTGAAGAAGGAGGCTCAAAGTTCGAGTACCTGTGGTCTGAGGATAAGAACACAAGTGTCTGGATTTCATATGATTCGGAAGGAAACGTGACGGGGAAGCTCATCAAAAAAGAAGGAACAACGACGATTGTAGATGGAGCTGGCCGTGTAATTGAATTCAGAAAAGAGTAATTATTATTATTATTATTATTATTATTATTATTA
>JAQVBP010000141.1:0-2376 GCA_028690255.1 Methanosarcinaceae archaeon | reverse complement strand
ATATGAATATCCACTGTCTCCAGCACTCTTCCGTAAACACCCTCGGAACCGTCGAGGAATACGCAGAAACCCGAAAGGCCCTCCTTGAGTCAACCCGTTTCTACGAAACAGCAAGTTCACCCACCCTCGATTCCTTCGATCTCCTGATAATCATGGGCGGAGCAATAGGAATCTATGACTATGAAAAAAACCCCTGGTTAAAAACCGAAAAGGAATTCATCAAAGAGACCATAAACGCCGGAAAGCCCGTACTCGGGATCTGCCTGGGGGCCCAGCTCCTCGCAGACGTCCTCGGGGCAAAGGTTTTTGAAAACGGACATCGGGAAATGGGCTGGTTCTCAGTAAAGGCCTGTCCCGAAGGAAAAGAAAAAGAGCAGGAGAAATCCGAATTCCTGACCGGCCTTCCGGAAACTTTTTCCGCTTTTCACTGGCATTCTCAAACCTTTGACATCCCTGAAGGGGCAATTCGGCTCTTTGAAAGTGAGGGCTGTAAAAATCAGGCCTTTATCTATGGAGATAGAGTGCTGGCTCTGCAGTTCCACCCGGAAGTGAACGAGGAGAGAATCGGGTCTCTTATCGAAAGGTTCGGGACCGAAATAGCAGAAGGACCTTTTATCCTTCAAAAAGAAAAAATGCTCGGACAGACAGAGAGCCTGTTCGAATCGAAAAAGTTTTTGTATTCAGTACTGGATAAATTTGAGTCTCGATTATGATATTTGCAGGTCCTCAATTTCCGGAGCATTTCAATGCATTCACTGTACTTTTCACAGGTTTTACATTCCTCCTCGTGCGCTTAACACATACATGTAGCTCCTCTTTTGCAAATAGGAAGATCATGACATCATTTGATAATGGAGGTAAACTATATTTTTCAATTACCTCTTGTATTTATGTAAGTTAACCTTTAGAAAGAAATAAGCGAATCTGGACTAAAAAAGATCAACATTAAATATTTAAAATTCTAATTTTATAAATTCTGTAAAAAACAGGAGATATTATATGGAAGATTACAGAGATACGAAAAATTCAATGTTTGAATTAAACTCCTTTGACTACGCTGGTTTCTGGATTCGGCTAGGGGCAAGGTTAATTGACTCGATTATCGTGTATATCCTGTTCATGGCACTTGCAGAACTGGTCCCCTGGCTTTCTCAGGGAGAAACACTTACTGAAATGATGTATTTCTCCGCAGTGAACCTTCTGGTCGGTATTTTATATTATGCAGGCCTGGAAGGTTCCTCCATGCAGGCTTCAATCGGCAAACAGGTCTTCAAATTAAAGGTGATTGACAAAACCGGAAAGCAGCTTTCTATGCCCAAAGCTCTCTTAAGGTCCGTTACAAAAGAAATCGGGATTATGTTCCTCGTCGGAGGGCTCATGGTAGGGTTCACGGACAAAAAACGCGGCCTCCACGACATGGTGGCCAACACTTTCGTAATCAGGGGGCGCTAACAGCGCCCTTCTTTTTTGAAATAAAGTCAAGTTTTTTCTTTGTTTCATCAAGAAAAGGCTGCTCGCTTGCGCGACCGGTGAGAGCACCGTCTCATCTACTTGAAATCATGACCGATTTTCGGAAATTGGGGTTGGTTTGTAAAAATGAGATTCTGGCCGAAGTGGAGAAGTGTGCATCTCAAAACCGATCTGTGGCATTGAAAGCCCGGCAACTTTGAAAATCCGAAAAAATATATTTAACCGAATATAATAAACAGCCTTTTGAGTCGCATGATACGGATTTGTGAACCGGATCTTTTGTTTTACGGGGGTGGGGTTAGTTGCAGCGGTTCAGAAAACTCGGGTCCTCAACGGTCGACGATGGAGGTCGGGCTTTTCAATGCGATGGAATGGATGCATACTTTTACATCATTGTTTTATGCGCAAAAACAGTATCATTAAACATGTTTATGTGGGAAATATACCTGTCAAAAACAGGTTTGTGAACTTAATGAAAAATATATACTCAAAACTAGGCAAAAATATCCACGATGTTGTATAAATAGCCCCCTCCTCTCTACACAGCTCTATAATTTACTATATAAAGATTATATTTAAATCGAAACCTATTAAAAGGATTAATTACTCATACACAAACTATCCCATATAATTATTTGAGTATTGTATATATTAATAATATCCTTTAAGAGGTTTGATTATGAAGAAAATGTTAAAGATTATGGCACTGCTTTTAGTGCTTGTGACTGTTGTTTTTGCAGCTGGCTGTACTGAACAGGGTGAAGACGTAGTAGATGATGCAAACGAATCTGTCGCTGATGCAGCAGATGATGCAAACGAATCTGTCGCTGATGCAGCAGATGATGCAAACGAATCTGTCGCTGATGCAGCAGATGATGCAAACGAATCTGTCGCTGATGCAGCAGA
>JAQVBP010000004.1:30154-35972 GCA_028690255.1 Methanosarcinaceae archaeon | reverse complement strand
GTGCAGAGCAAGCCGAGCAGCAGAAAACAGGTTAACATTTTTGTTAAATTTTTGTAAATATTCATTTAATATCTCCATACCGTTATTATTCTAAGATAAACACTTCACATATTTTCAAAATTACATGTTTTTTCCTTAGTAAACTATCCTTTTCTGCCAGCCTTCAGCTGTCGAGAAAGGAACTTTTTGCATTATGCATTTTTTTGGCCTTTAATTCATAAATCCTCAACAGGCGGGGGCCCTGAGTCTTTAGCTCAGGGGTAGTTGACTGAATATCATATTTGTTTTTTGGTAAAATTGTACTCTATTATTGCACTCTATTAACATAATTTCAATAAGTGAGGGGGATTTTATCCATTTCCCGCCTGAAGAAATAAAACTCTGAATCTATATAAAAGTTAAAGTGTGTGTCCAATTTATATAAATAAAATAAAGTTCTTGAAAAGATGAGGATTCCGGCTGGAAAATTCCGGCCGAAAACCTGAATATTTCGATCTTTACATATTTAGACTCTAACCTTCTAATCATTAAATTTTAGATCTGTTGAAGGCTTTAAAATTCCTGAGACCTCTTTGTTTCCACCCTCCTTCCGTAGAAGTTTGCGACGAATATTGAACCTGTCACATACAGGGCCGGTATACCCACGAGGAGGAAGATGAGTATCATAAATATGATGGAAAGCGCATACTGTTTTATCATTGTAACAAGGTAGTCCCCGAGGTTTCCGACAACGTGTTTGAGTATGGAAAACTCAAAGTAGGACTCAATGGTTTGTTTTCTAAAGAAGTTGATCATAAGGATCGGAAGCACAAAGAAACAAATTAGGAGATTCAGGGTCTCAGCGGCCGTTTCATTCACGAAATAGAGCACTCCTACTATAAGGATGGCATATAAAAACATGAAAGGCAGAGACTTAAGGAACATCAAGAACCCGAGTTTCAGATCATCCATAAAATAGAGTTTTGGAAGACCTTCGTACTTTCCTTCTACCTGCTCATTGACAATTCTTATAATATAACCGGAAAGCGCAAACCAGCCTATGATCGGAACAAGTATCCAGAGTCCGTATAAAAGTCTTTTGGGCCTTTTAAATGGATACTTGAAAGCCTCTGTAAATCCTATTTTATCTATTATAAAATCATCACCTTAAAGATAATATGTTTTTAAAACTGAAATCTTTGTTATTGAAAAGCCATCTATTGCTTTTCTCTATAGGACTTACGCAGTTGAACAAAAAACCAGTAGCATGAAGCACCAAACTGTCTAAACACAATATTCATGACAAGCTTTCATGTGCCTGGTTTTACATCTCAAGTGCGTAACTCATACTCTATTATCCTTCAAGGCCTTACTTAAATAAAAACGAGCTCTAGTTGAAAAAGATAGTTTGCCTCCATATTATAATGATTGATGGTCCGCTGTTTATCGGTTGATGTTTTTACTATAAAGTTTCCAATGTGTTTTAGCAATAAACCACGGATTAACACAGTGAACACGGATTATCTAAATCCGTATCCATAGTATCCATCCATAGTATCCATCCATAGTATCCATCCGTGGTTCTTTAAGTTGATTTGCAGGTCAATTTAAATAATTAGCAAAAAATAAAAAAAATAAGCTTGAACCTATTTTGTTGGTTTAAATAATATCAATCGAATACATATGAACCATCATTTGCAAAAAATAAAAACCGAAAAAGAGGAGAAAAAGAGGAGAAAACGGAATAAAGGCAATGAATGTGAGTTTTGCCCTGCCCGGTAAAATAGATTAAATCAGAAATGTAAAAAAAGGATTTAGTACTTACCTAATTTTACCTTACTTAGAAATCCCCATCCTCAAAAACCTGGGCCATCAGGCGAAGGTTTTAGGGGGATAGTTGTTGATTCGTCTGGACAAATAAAATATAACTGCTTCAAGTATCCCAAATAATACGGCGGCTATTATACGCATGCTGTATATTATATTACCAAGCTTTTTTTTTCCAGTTAATACGTAGGTTGCTGACCACAGGATAACTATAAGGACCATAATCTTCAGAATAATATCTAATTCAGGCAATTGATACCTCCTCGATAATGTACAAACAACCTGCAACAACCCAATTCAGATGAATTTTTAATTCCGAGGGGATGTTGTGTAACTTTTTAATTTAGTAAAAATGGTCTGCAGATTATCATACGTATTAAAGCAAACCTTGTATAAATATAAATGCTAGTTAAAAAACATAGTATCCCTCTATTTTAAAACAGTGTCTAAATAACTTGTATAATTTATTAATTATGGTGACCTTGATTGGTGGACGTTATATTGAAAATTGATATGTTTAAGTGAAGTATGTAGAAGTTGTTTTTTCAAAAACGCACATGAAACCCTTCGGGTAACAGGCACAAATAAATGAAAGTACTTGAACGCACTTTCATGCTAAATTATATATAATCAGAAGCCGATGAAACAAGCATGACCATCGGCCCTATAAATGAAACCCTTTATGAAGGGTTCCTTACCGAAGCATCCGGAGTGGTAGCTTCGACCAGCACATCCGAGGTTGTATTTGAACTCATTATATACTCCCTGATGGCAGTTCTTGCTTTTCAGATTTGCAGGGAAATTTCAAAGCTTTACTTATTCATAGAATACGAAGGGTTGAGATACTTCAAAAACGCCTTTTTTTTCTATGGGACAGCTAATTTTTTGTTATCTGTGATTAGCCTCTCCTTCCTGCTAATTAAATTTATAGATATAAATAACCTGGAACTTTTACTTCTGATCGCTGTTTTTGCTTTCCCTTTTATAGGAATAAGTTTCTGGATCGCCAAAGCCAATCTCCTGGCATCCATTACCTGGAAACTTGTTGAAGAAGAATATGTCCCGAAAAAAAAGGCCCTCAAATTCCTTTTTTTTAGCAGTCTACTACTATTTGTAATGATTGATGTACTTATCGAAATTCTCATATCGATCCTGATCGGGACCTATGCGGCTTTTGGGTACAGGGCTCTTATATTTATCTTGATTCTGCTACTTATCAGGTCGAACATGCTTTCGGGAGAGAAGGCAAAACCAATAACCCATCCATATTATCTTGCTCTGATTCTGCTTTTTACCGTAAGCTTTCTGAGCAATGCTTTAAGCATGGTTGAAGGGGGGGGCAAATTCGATTTACTTTACAATGCTGTGGACCTTTTGACCCTTATCGCTTATACAATAATATTTAAAGGAATTAAAAAATGGAGTCGCATCCTGGTGGAATGAAGCCGTTTCAAAAACGAAGCCGGCTGGAAATAATAAGGGATATTCTTAAGGTTATCCAAGCCTCTAATAGTGCAATCAGTCCTACAAAATTGTTACGGTTGTCCAACCTCTCCTATCAGATGTTTGAGGAATACCTCGGGGAACTTGAAACCAAGGAACTTGTTGAATTAA
Organism: Methanosarcinaceae archaeon; assembly: GCA_028690255.1. Lineage (GTDB taxonomy): Archaea > Halobacteriota > Methanosarcinia > Methanosarcinales > Methanosarcinaceae > JAQVBP01. The sequence continues at coordinate 32,552 of JAQVBP010000004.1, read as the reverse complement.
AGCCATATAAAGGAAAGAGAAAGGTGTATTCTCTTACAGAAAAGGGAAGGAAGTTTCTGGATAAATATGAAAATTTCATGGATTTTTTGAGGGATTTCGGGCTGTAAATTGGTGTAAAAATTCCAAAATGAAAGTGATCTCTAAAAAGACCGGTGGCAATTTTATATACAAAGGGGTCATAATTATATACCTGTGTCGGGTAGTGTAAATAAATTTCCTTATCAGACCCCGCTTCAAGGAGATCTGATTATAGATCGAATTAGAGATTGAGCTTACGAGGAAAAAATATGGTAAATACAGCAGAGATGCCTCCGGAAACCCCTTACATACAGGAATTGCATTCAATTAAAGAAGAAGTGTCATCCTTAAGAAACGAGTTCTCGCTCTTTTTACAAAGGGCCAACCAGCAGTATATTGACCTCATGCTTACGGAAATGAAAAAGAACGTCATGAAGCCCATGATCGACTACCTCTGTGAGGACGCGAGCGAAAAAATGCATGAGCGAATGACCACACCCTGCAAGATGAGGGAGTTATGTGAATCCGCCTTCGGGGATTTTTTTCAGGAGACTGCGAGGCTTATTGGCAGGGAGAAAGTAGACGATGAGACAATAAATCTATATCGGAAAAAGCTGAAGGAGATGAAGGAACAGACAAAAACTGAAAATTGTGGCAAATGTTTCTCAGAAGCCTCCGTAATGTTTGAGAAGCAGATCAAACTCATGCACTCCCTTCAGATTTATGAATCCGTGGACGGTGGTTCCGGTGAGGTGGATATCAGTAAAATACAGCCCGAAAAAATGGTCCCGGAGATCTGCGAGCCAATCGCCAATAAGCAGCGGCTTTTGATGCTGAAGGCCCTTTCCGGGGAAAGCAAAAGCTTTTCTGAACTTTCGAAACTCACGAGGCTCCGGGGAGGAAACCTGCTTTTCCACCTGCAAAAACTCCTGGATACCGGAATGGTCCTGCAGCGAAACGAGCGCGGAGACTACATCCTCACACGAAAAGGGTATTCCACATTGCAGGGCCTCTCCAGAATCTGCTCGGAAATCGGTCAATAACCCCCCACAACTAAAATAGCAGGCCTCCTGCCTGAAGGATCTCGTGAAGTATAAACTTCAGAAATCATTGAATAAATTATCCTTTTAATTCCATGGGATCTCCACAACATGTAATATCTTCACATGCTTCCGCCGAACAGCTTTCACAGGCTTTTAAGACCTTAACTTCGAACCCGCAGTGTTTACAGACCAGAACCTGAGCTTCTTTTAAGTCGCAGCAACGCATTCTTTCTCACCTCAAAGCATCAAAAATCCGATTGATGAAAAAGGGCACTTGCGTTTTTTTCAGTCAGTATTTTTTCGAAAATTATTCGAAAATTATGCCCCCCAATAACTTACAGTATTCGGCTCTGGGTATTTGTATTTTTCATCACTAATATAATTCATACAAAATATATATCATGCTAATTCTTATTTACCGGGTCCCGGGCCTGTTTATTCGGGTCCCTCCGGCCTGAACTCAAGCTCGCTCTCAAAAAGCAGGGCCCAGAGGTCTCCTTTTTTATACAGCCTTTCCACGTCGATTTCCGCACCGGCTCCTATTATATCAAACTCAATGACCCCTTTTCCAAACCTTGTGTTTCCCAGCCTGCTTTCCATCCGGCTGTAGTCAAGGGCATCAGCCAGCCTCAGGAGGCTTGCGATTTTCAGGGTAAGGACCTGGAGGTCTTCGGGAAGTTCGGCAAAAGACGTCTTCCGGAGTTTTTCCAGCTTTTTTTTCCCGGCTTTCTTTTTATGTAAATACGTCGTCCAGGCCACGACCGGGCGGAGCTGTTCGGAAAGCTCGGAAGGTGGATGCCGAAACAGAATGTCCCTCCCGACCAGGTGGTGTTTTTCGAGGTCTGTCGAAACTCCTATATCATGGACAAGAGCCGCGGTTTCCATGAGTTTCCGGTATTTATTATTAGCCAGCCCGTGGACCGGAGCAAGCAGGTCAAAAAACTCAAGTGCGTTTCGGGCCACATTATCGGCGTGGCTTCGCTCGATTCCGTATTTATGGAATAGGGCCTCAATAGAAAGGGGCCTGGGGACAATTTTTTTTTCGGGTAAAACAGCTTTTGCAGAGCTGATATTCAGGCTCATCTTAACATTCCTTCTTTTCGAATTCGACAGCCGAAAGTTGACAGGGGGAATTGACAATTGGGGATAATTAAGAACTTGCCTGCTTTTTTTGTTTCAAGAATTATTTTCAAAAATCTTTGTCATCTTTCAGGTTTTGCAGGCTTTGCAGGTCTTTCCAGGCCCTTTCTTTATCCGATGCGTGAAGAAAAGCAGAGTCAAGAGCCCGGGAAGCCCACAGCCTCAAGTCCGGATCTTCATCTTCGGCCCCCTCGGCC
>JAQVBP010000004.1:23839-30054 GCA_028690255.1 Methanosarcinaceae archaeon | reverse complement strand
CAGGTTTTGCAGGCTTTGCAGGTCTTTCCAGGCCCTTTCTTTATCCGATGCGTGAAGAAAAGCAGAGTCAAGAGCCCGGGAAGCCCACAGCCTCAAGTCCGGATCTTCATCTTCGGCCCCCTCGGCCAGTTTAATTAAATCTTTCCAGGCCTGTTCTTTGTCCGGCACATGGAGAAAAACAGAGCCAAGGGCGTCAGTTGCACTCATCCTCATATAATTATCTTTTTCACAGTTTATGTCTTTATTTCCGGCCAGTTTAATTAAGTCTTTCCAGGCCAGTTCTTTGTCCGGCACATGGGGAAAAACAGAGCCAAGGACATCAGCCGCACTCATCCTTACGAACCTGTCTTCATCCCTGGCCAGTTTAATTAAGTCTTTCCAGGCCAGTTCTTTGTCCGGCACATGGGGAAAAACAGAGCCGAGGGTATCGGTTGCTCTCCGTTTCACATCCAAATATTTATCCGTGGTGAGCCTGTGTAAGTCCTTCCAGGCCAGCTCTTTGTCCGGGATGTGGGGGAAAATGGTGCCAAGGACATCGACCGCCCACCGTCTGACATCCTTATTCTCCTCTACTGCCAGTTTATGCAGGTCTTCCCAGGCCTGCGCTTTGTCCGGCATGTGAGGAAAAGCAGAACCGAGGGTCTCGGCTGCCCGCCATCTCACATAAGCATCTTCACCTTCGGCGATCAACTTTTGCAGGTCTTCCCAGGCCTGCTCTTTGTCCGAAACATGAACAAAGGCAGAAGCAAGGTCTCCGGAGGCTCGCTGTCTCACATACCTGTCCTCATCTCCGGAAAGTTTAATCAGGACCTTCCAGGCCTGTCTTCGGTCCGAAACATTATAAAAAACAGAAATGAGAGCGCCTGCCGATTCCCACCTTACATCCCGGTCTTCGTCTTCGGTCAGCCTTTGCAGGTCTTCCCAGGCCTGGGCTTTGTCAGAGAAGTATAAAAAATTAAATTTTAATTGCCCCAGGGCTATAATCCGCTCTTCCGGGCTATTACTAAAACACTGGTTGTGAATTTTTTCCTGGTTTACCAACCTGAACACCCGACACTTATATGAAAATCCGTGAATCTATTAATAAATATTGGTATATGTATATATTTAAAGTTGTATATTAATACATCTTATAATATATCTTTTAAAGCGTTTGCAGCCGTGTAAACACTTCCCACCCCGCAAATGTACTGGGTTATCTTAATAGCTTCCATTACCTCCTCTTTCGTGGCTCCTTCCTGCATGGCCTGCATTGCAAGGACCATTACTCCATTCGTTGCCCCTTTAGATGCGTCCAGTGCCATCGCAATGAGGTACTTATATTTCAGGGGGATACTGCCTTCTGCAAGCGCCATTTCACGAGTGTTTTCAAGAAGGTTGAAAAATTCGGGGTCCGTATTATTAATAATCTGCAGGGGATCTTCTGACATTCTGTCATCTCCGGTATCTATAAACTCTGAAATTTTCACGTTTACTTTTGATATTTGAATTTTCAGTAAGTTTAAGGTAACACATGAATAAATTTAAATCATCCGAAAATTTCCAGCAAAAAAGGAAAAAGAGATGGCTTTTCGTGATTTTGCTTTGTATGAGCAAACATTAAATAAGTAATCACATCCTTGAAACCAACTATCCTTTTTTAAAAACTCTGGTTTTAGATTAAGGGAATTCGGCTTAGGAATTTGAATAATCCTTAATTACTGAGCCATGCGTAGATCAATTCCTGTAATTTTGCAACATCCATTTCATCTCCGGTTTCCGGTGCAGGTTTATCATTTAACCAGCAGTAAATGGCTTCTTGAAGTTCAGAGCTTTTTATGGCTTCACCTCCTTCTGAATCCGGATTATTCCAGGGATTCCAGTCTTCGGAGGTATTGTCAAAAACTTGCATATTTGTTTTTAACACGGAAATTCCCCGGGAAGTGCCCAGATATACGGAATTTCCATAAACATAAACATCCTCCAAATATTCATCCGGCCCGGTGCTACACTCTTTAATTAATACAGGAACTGCCGGGTCACTGACATTAAAAACCAGGAGTGAACCTGCACATAAGTATGCCAGGTCTTCCGACACACAAATATTTTTTGCACCTGTTTTCGTATCATACCTGCTCAATATTGAGGGATTTGCAGAGTCACTGACATTAATGATTAAAAGCCCGTTCCGATTACCGAAATATTTTTTAGAAACCGCCACATAAGCCAGCCCCTCCGAAACAAAAACATCTTTGAATTCTTCGTTTTCAATGTAATATTTTCCTGTTATTCTGGGGGATGAAGGGGAACTGATATTTATGATAGCAAGTCCGCTATATATATCTGTAACATATGCCAGAGGCCCATCAATATAAACACTGTTTGCATACCCTGAAGTAAAACCGTCTGAAGTTGCACAGCTACTTAGAAATTCAGGGGCTTTCTCATTACTGACATTTAAGATTACAAGCCCACTCCTTCCCCCAGCCACATATGCCATATCTTCCGAAACATAAACACCGGTTCCTTCCACTAACCCATATTTTCCGGTTAATAAAGGAGCTGTCGGGTCGCTTACATTGATAATCTCAAGATTGATTTTCCCAAGCCTATAACTATTTACATAGGCTCTGGTTCCGGAAACAAAAACTCCAACTGCCCACTCATTAATGGCACATTTACCTCTTAGTTTTGGAAGTTTTGGATTGCTGACATCAATAATTGAAAATCCACCCTCTCCGCCAGCATATACCAGATCCCCCGAACCATGTACTGCTTCTACTTTCAATACAGTATCATATCTGCCTATGAATGCAGGAATCAGGGGGTTACTTATATCAAAAATCTGAAGACCGGATATATCAGCCAGATATGCCCTATTTTCTGAAATACAAACATCCAGTGCACAATAAGTAGAGTACTGCATAAAAGAAAGAGATTCCGGCTCCCTGAGATCAATAGTTACAAGCCCGCTGTTACCATTTGCAATATATGCCGTATCTCCGGATAGAGAAATAGCACGGGAACTATACGTATATGATAGCTTTAATTGGATTTTTGTTATCAGGGTTGGCACTGTCGGGTCGCTGACATTGAGTACGTAAAAAGTGTTGATCGCGTCACACACATAAGCCCTATCGCCTGAAACGCATGCACACATCGCATCACTGTTCGTGTAATATGACCCCAGATGTTCAGGAAGGGAAGGGTTGCTGACATCGATAATTTCAATGCCCCCCCAGGTTGATAAGTATAACTGATTTCCTGAAATATAAACATTTGTTGCAATATCCATCATAATCTGATAGGTTCCGATTAACGTGGGATTTGCAGAGTCACTGATATTTATAATTTCAATGCATCCTCCCATATGGCTCAATATATAGGCCTGTTTTTCCAGAATTTGAAAACTGAGTAAATCATAAGACTCGTATTGTCCCACTACGGTAGGAGCAGAAACGTTACTGATGTCAAGAATTAAAAATTGGCAGTCAGTTATCAGATACGCCAGGTTCTCCAAAATACATATTTCGTTTATGTAACCTGTGGTGTGCAATCTCCCGAGTTCCAGGACTTCATCTGCATTGCTGATATCAAGGAGTACAAAATCTTGACCCTGGCTTATATAAGCACAATTCCCCTGAACTAAAATGTTTCCGATAGAACCACCAAGATGACCTTCATAATTTATTTCAAAATCCTCTGCACCAACGATATTGATGCCTGCAAGCACAAAAAAAATAATAAAGAATATTTGTTTATGATTTATTTTGAGCACGTTTACAATCCTCCAAAGAAATTTACGGCTAAAATAAGACAATAATAACGACAAAATTATTCTCAGTTAATCAAAAACACTTATAAATATTTCCAAATTAAACGATAGCAATTTAGGAATGAATCACATATAGTGTCATTATTTTGTTTGCTATTCTTTAATAACGGAAAAGCACGAAGAGACACGGAAACCGGCCTGACGGCCGGTGAGTACGCCGGAACTTAAAATAATCCGATTCAAAAACCCATTGTGAACAAAACGCCAGAGCAACCTTAATTACCATCTCCCGGCCTTTCTTTTGTTCCGTGTGTTCCGTGTGTTCCGTGGTTTTTGAATACTCAAACCAAACACCTCCTCACACAAAAACACAACATGTATAAGTATGAAGCAATGCCCAAACTGAAAATGTGAAGTTATTTCTCAGCCATTCCTTAATGGGGTAAATCCGCAAGGGTGTACAATGCATAGAGAGGGTAAAGGTGTCAGTAAAAAGCGAATGTCAATCTGTATTAATGGGCTGTTATCCGGAATCACAAAAATAAGTTATGCAAAATAACTGATGCCCTATATAAAGGGTTAGAAAATGCTTGAGCCGTATGAAGAGGTATTTTCAAGTACGGTTCTTAGGGGAGAAAGGAGGAGTAATCCTCCCGACTTACCCGACAAATTACTCAAATTACTCAAATTACTCAAATTACTCAAATTACTCAAATTACTCAAATTACTCAAATTACTCAAATTACTCAAATTACTCAAATTACTCAAATTACTCAAATTACTCAAATTACTCAAATTCCTTCAACCCTTCAAAATCCAGGGTCGCAAAATAGTCCTCGATGGTTTCGGCTCTCCTGATCATAACAACACTTCCATCCTCCCGGAGCAGAAGTTCGGCCGAGCGGAGTTTTCCGTTGTAGTTAAAGCCCATGGCGTGCCCGTGGGCCCCGGAGTCGTGGATTGCAAGCAGGTCCCCTACCTCTATTTCCGGAAGCTCTCTGTTGATTGCGAACTTGTCGTTGTTTTCGCAGAGGGACCCCGTTACGTCGTAGGTATGGTCGAGAGCTTCTTTTTCCTTCCCGAGGACCGTTATGTGGTGGTAGGCCCCGTAAAGGCCCGGCCGCATAAGGTTTGCCATGCAGGAGTCCAGGCCCACATAATCTTTGTAGGTATGTTTGAGGTGCCGGACCTGAGATATCAGGTAACCGTAGGGGCCGGTAATGACTCTCCCGCATTCCAGAAATACGGAAACCCTGTCGAGTCCGCTTGCTCCGATTGTTTCGTCGTAGGCCGCTTTTGCGCCTTTTACGATAACGTCGTAGGGGACAGCTTCCTGCTCGGGCCTGTAGGGAATCCCTATTCCCCCGCCGAGGTTAACGAAATCGAACTTTATGCCTACCTCTTTTGAAATCTCCACGATCAGCTCGAAAAGAAGCCTTGCGGTTTCCACGAAGTATTTCGGGTCAAGCTCGTTCGAGGCAACCATCGTGTGCATCCCGAAACGTTTTACGCCTTTTTCCTTCAGAATCCTGTACCCTTCGAAGAGCTGCTCCCGGGTAAAGCCGTATTTGGCCTCCTCCGGAGTTCCGATAATAGCGTTTCCTTCCTTAAGGGGCCCCGGGTTGTACCTGAAGCAGACGATTTCCGGAAGCCCTGCGTGTTTTTCGAGATATTCGATGTGGCTGATATCGTCCAGGTTGATGTAGGCCCCAAGCTCCTTTGCCTTCACAAACTCTTCCGCAGGCGTATCGTTTGAGCTGAACATGATATCCTCCCCTGTTATCCCGGCCTTTTCCGCAAGGATAAGCTCGGGCAGGGAACTGCAATCGGCCCCGAAGCCCTCTTCCTTGAGGAGTTTCAGGATATAGGGGTTCGGGAGGGCCTTTACGGCAAAAAATTCCTTGAAGCCGGGAAGGTCTTCGAAAGCCTTCTTCAGCCGCCGCGCGTTTTCCCTGATGGCCTTTTCATCGTAGATATGAAAGGGAGTGGGATATTTTTCCATTATTTTAAGAATTTCTTCCTTTGTGAACGGGAGTTCTTTTGAAACCATTATTCTAACCTTTATTATTCTGTAATTTGAATTATACGGATACCGGTTCTGGGAATTCAATAGCCATCATAATATTAAGATTTTAGGGCTTATTTCTGATTGGCAGGGGGAATATCCCCTAAGTTTTCAGTAGTACCCACATCAATAGGCTTCTGTTTCATTATTTTCCTGGCTTTATCAACATATTCCGGTTTTAGTTCCGGTTCGAGTATTTCCTCTTCATATTGTTTTGCCATAAGGTCAATAGCGGAACTCTTGTCTTTCAGGCCATATTTAGCCTTGACGACATTCAGAACTCTGTTTGTATGGTCCTCTATATTTATGATTGCCTTAACCATATATACCACATTAACATAATGTTAACATCATATTAATATATTTCTTTTATCAGTAGTTCCGATTAAGTTTAGT
>JAQVBP010000004.1:13974-23739 GCA_028690255.1 Methanosarcinaceae archaeon | reverse complement strand
CATCTAAGAAATTCAAACTCTTTCCAGAGCAGGCCCATTACGACCAGGAGCATCAGGAATTCTGCAGCCGGAGTTGCGAGCCAGACCCCGTCAAGGCCCAGGAAGGGGGGCAAAATCCAGAGCAGGGGAAGAAGAAAGAGAAAAACTTTTCCGACCTGGATGAAAAGGGAAGCTCCAATTCTATTTATAGTTTGGAAATACACCGAACCCAGCAGGACCACTCCCTGGGCAAGGAGAGCAAACATGAAAATCCCCATGCCGTTTTGGGTAATTGCCAGGAGGTCAAGACTGTCGTGGTTGAAGATCTGGATGACCTGTTCCTTGAAGAGAGCGAGGAACAGGAACCCGGCTACTCCGGCTCCGAAACAGGAAGCAATAGCCAGTTTCAGAGTTCCGGCAACCCTGGAGTAAAAGCGAGCCCCGTAATTAAACCCTATTATGGGCTGGGTGCCAACTGCGATTCCTTCAAAGATAAGGGAAAAGATAGAGAAGACATAACCTATAATGCCGTAGCCTGAAACCGCAAGTTCCGAACCGTACCCGAGAAGCATGAAATTGTTTGCAAAAAGCAGGAAGGCGGTTGAAAACTGCATTGCAAAGGAGGGAAGGCCTGCCTTCATGATCCTGAGAATTATTCCCGGATCAAGATCAAAGGCCCGGGGTTTTAGTCTAAGCCCGGCCCTGCCGCTGAAAAGATAGAGAGTGAGCAGGATTCCGGAGATGGAAAAAGCAATTACTGTAGCAATGGCGGCTCCGGAGACACCCATTCCCATGCGCATGACGAAGAGGTAGTCAAGCCCGAGGTTTACAAAAACCCCCGCAAACAGGCATAGCATGGCAAAGCCGGGTTTCCCGTCATTTCGGACCAGCGGGTCAAGGGCAATAGAGAGGAGCAGGAATGTCGATCCTGCAAAAAGGATCCTGAGGTAAGCCCTGGCCATGAAGAAGGCCGGTCCGGAAGCCCTCAGAAGGTGGAGATAAGAGTCCGAGAAAGCCAGCCCGGCGACTGTAAGCCCTATTCCAGCAAGCAGGAGCAGAGGAAATGTGTTATTCACAAGTCTGAGAGCTCTTTTTTTATTCTCCCTGCCAAGGGCCAGAGCTACAAGGCTTGAAGCCCCAAGCCCTATCATATGGCCTACTGCAACTATGACCATAAGGGCAGGGAATGCAAGGGTCACCCCTGCAAGTCCCTGATTTCCCACGGCGTTTCCGATAAAGAACCCGTCAATGACACCCTGGATTCCCGCAACAACCATCCCGAAGGTTGCCGGGAAAACGAATTTCAAAAAAAGCTTCCCGATACTTGAGGACCCCATCTCCTGTTCATCGGTCATGTTATTCCTCTTCCAGCCCGGCAGCTATTTTCTCAAGGAGCCTCTCCAGGACCTCAAGTTCTTCTTCGTCCAGGATTTCCCTGACCTTTTCGAAAAACTTCATGTCGGCTCCGTTTTCGATCTCAACTACCTTTTTCCCTTTATCGGTAAGCCCGAGCAGGCAAACCCTTCCGTCCTTCGGGGAAGTTTTTGTATCCAGCAAGCCTTTTTCCACCATTTTGGAAACCATGTTGCTGGCCGAAGGCTTGCTGACCTCCATGGCCTTTGCCAGTTCGGACATTGTGGGATTGCCCAGGGAATTAATTTTCCTGAGGTAGAGGAAAGTATTGAAGCTGATATCACTGTATTCCTCTGAGAATTCATATTCTTTTAAATTTTTTTGATAATACTGATCGATTTTTTCAAAAAACTGAGAGATTGTCATTTTTTACCCTGCATAAAGTTGTAGATATGTAGTGAAACTTGAATGGTGTGGAAATGAATAGGGAAATGAATGAAAATATATTAGAAAAGAATTATAAATTAACTGGAATTCATAATATTTAGTTTGACTAACTAACCAGTTAGATCGGCTAACTAATATTTAAGCTATCCCTCATTTTACTAAAGAAGAACTTGCCTATTACCTGCACCGGTGGAGGAACTAAAAAAGGATAACAGGCCTCTTCGGACTCTCCGGAGAGGGCAGCTTTATGCGGAAAATCTTGATATTTTTGATGAAAGTATCCTGGAAAATGTGCCTGAAACCTGGCCAGTGCAGCAAAAGTGGTCTGGGAAATGCTCGGGATACTTTCGGAGGAATACAACCTGGCAGGCGATATGTTTCTTTATTCCTGCCTGCTTGAACTGGCAAAAATAGGACTTGTCGAGACGGAAGGTGAGCGCCGGGCCATGAGGTTCCTGAAAGTCAGGAAAATCCCGGGAAGCTCACTCTCACCTACACATCACGAAAATAGAGGGCATTCTGCCTGAGAAAGTTTTCTCTCACCTGTTTACCAGAACATAAGCGGAAAAACTCAGGCCCAGCCTGAGAAAAGAAAAAGAAATCGAGACCGTTGAAAAGGCCAGCAAATACACGTTGAGAGTCAGAACCCCGTTGAAAAACCCGGATATGTCCGTTTTGAAGATAAGGGCAGTCACGTTTGCAAGGAGGATCAGAAAAAAAATCGTAACAAGGCCCATTGCAGACCCTTTTAAGTCCGCTTTGCTCAGGGCCATGTGAGAGGAAACAGAAATTGCAAGCACGAAATAAAGCCAGAAATTGAGCCTGGCAAGATTACCCATAGAAAAGATACTTCCAAGAAGTTCCCAGGTTAATTTGAACATTTTTCCCAGCAGGACAAAGTCAGGTCGGGCAGGGTCGAGGGTAAGATAGTTACCGAAATTTTCAAAAGCTGAAGGCAGCAGGAAGTACATTCCCAGGACCAGGACCGCAGTCCCGCTGAAAATCGGCCCCATACCTATGAAAAAATTCCCCACGTTTTGATAGGGGCTTTGGATATCCCAGCTATGTTTAACGTACCCCAGAATCCCGTTCCTGCTTTTAAGGTCGAGGAGCCGAAACTCATTTATTTTGTGCCTGAAGAGAAGACACATAAGCAGGTGGCCGGTTTCATGGACGGGGGTCCCTATACAGGCCGTTGCCAGGATTCCTTTCAGGCCGAAGGTCTTCAGGATATAAAAGTTGGCTCTGCTTTCAAGGAGGCCCAGTATGAGCCCTATCAGGATAAGGAGACCTGTTACACAAAAAGTCTCGAAAATACTTAACCTAATGATAATTAATAAAATGTTCCCCAATTTTTGACCCCGGGCTTATTGGCCCTGTTTTCATAAAAGGCCCGCCCATACATTATGACTTTATTAAATAAGAATTTTTCCCGTAAAACCCGGGAATTTTGAGGACGGCGGCCCCTTTCACGGGCCTGTTAAAGCCTCATCCGTCTACCACGGGAATGGTAAACGTGAAAATGCTTCCTTTTCCCGGTTCTGACTTAACTTTGACTTCCCCCCCGTGCATTTCCACAAAACGTTTGACAAGTGCAAGCCCCAGGCCCGCTCCGGCCTGCTCCCTGGACTCAAATTTTTCAAGCTGAACGAAAGGAAGAAAAATATTTTGAAGTTCCGTTTCAGGGATTCCAATCCCATGGTCTTCAACACTGATCAGAGCCAGTTTCCCCGAAACGGAGGCGGAAATGCTAATCGTACCCCCGTCAGGCGTGAATTTCAGAGCATTGCCTACCAGATTATATAAAATCTGTTTAAATCGGGTTCTGTCAGCCCTCAAAATGGCTGACTTCGGACTGAACCTGGGGATAATCGAAATATTTTTCAGAGATGACCTGGGCATCAGCATTGTTTTCACTTCATCAATTGCATCTGAGATGGAAAAAACCTCACAGTCAAGTTCTGCCATCCCGGCTTCAACTTTTGAGAGGTCAAGAATGTCATTGATCAGCTTCAGGAGATGCTTTCCGCTCTTCGAGATATTGTCGGCATATTTTAACTGCCTTTCATTAAGGGTCCCGAAGTTCTGGCTTAATAGCAGGTCCGAAAAACCTATTACGGCATTCAGGGGGGTCCGGAGTTCATGGCTCATGGTGGCTAAAAACTCACTCTTGGCCCGGTTAGCGGCTTCGGCATTCAGCTTTGCTTCAAGTAAAGCGTCCTCTGTCTTTTTCCTCCGGGTAATATCATTAAAGGAACCCATTATCCCTATGGCATCCCCCTTCTTATCTCTGAGCAGGTTTGTTGAAAGGTAGACATCAAATAAGGTCCCGTCTTTTTTCCTGGCAAGCAGGTCTCCTTCCCAGTGCCCTTTCAAATACAGTTTGCTGTAAGTTATTTTAGCTTTTTTCAGGTCTTCCCAGAGACATGAACTACTTTTTCCCAGAACATCGTTTTTATCCCCATAGCCCCATAATTTCAGGAAAGAAGGGTTCGCATAAGTCAGTTTTCCTTTAAGATCGGCAAAGGCTATGCCACTGATTGAAGATTCCACTGCGGTATTTTTAATTTGCAAGTCTTCTTCAACCTGTTTTCGCTCGGTAATATCCAGCATCACCCCGACAAGCCCTGCCATTTTACCGGAAGCGTCCTCGTATACGGCCTTACTGAAAAAGAAATTCCGCTCTCTGCCGTCTGCACACCTGACCACTCCTTCATAAACCTGCGTGCCTCCCCCCTCCAGCAGCTTTATATCCATTTCCTCGTAGAAGGAAGCAAACTTATTCGGAATTATTGCCGGGAACTCATGCACGGTACGCTCTATAATTTCTTCTTTCGGAAGGCCTATGATCCTGCTGGCAAAGAGTTCATTGCAACCCTGATACCTTCCCTCGATGTCCTTGTAAAAAACAGGGGTCGGGATGGTATCAAGCAGAGTGTTTAAAAACTGCAACTTTTCCCGGAGAGTCACTTCAGCCTGCCTGAGGTCGGTTATATCCAGCATTACCCCGACAAGCCCCGCCATATTTCCGCTCGCGTCTTCGTATGTGGCTTTACTGAAAAAGAAATCCCTCTCTTTTCTGTTAGAGCAGATGATTTTTCCTTCGTAAAATTGTGAGCCCCCTCTCTCAAACAATTCTATGTCCATTTGCCTGTAAAAAGAAGCCAGATCTTCCGGAATTGCTTCCGAAAATTCCTCCACGCTATGCCCCAGAATTTCCTCTTTCGGAAGGCCTATAACCTTACTGGCAAAGAGTTCATTGAAATCCTGATATTTTCCATTCAGGTCTTTATAGTAAACGGGAGCCGGGATGGTGTTCAGCAGGGTTTTCAGGAACTGAACCTTTTCCCGGAGAGCCGCGTCGGCCTTTTTGCGTTCGGTAATATCGCGGCTGACACTTAACAGGGCTTTTTTACCTCCGTATTCAATGATCCGGCTGTTGATTTCAAGAGGAACTATGTTTCCGTCCTTCCTTACTGCTTCCGCTTCAAAGACAGCGTGGCCTTTCCGGAGGATTTCTTCAATTTTCTCTTTTGCAATATATTTATCCTTATCAATGTTTTCGGGACTCATCCGGAGCAGTTCTTCCCGACTATAGCCGGTCTGTTCACAAACCACCCTGTTTACTTCAAAAAAACGGCCATTCAGGTCATGAAGGGAAATTCCGTCACTTGCATTTTCAAAAAGGACTCTAAACTTGTTTTCAGATTCCCTCCTGGCCTTTTCTGCGATTTTACGTTCACTCAGGTCTCTGGTTACGCAAAGTACAGCTTTTTTGCCCCCGTATTCAATAAGCTGTAAGCTGAACTCAGCCGGAATGCGTCTCCCTCCCCTGTTAAGAACCGAACCCTCGGAGACAATGCGCTTTCTTTGCATCAGTTCCTTCGAAAATCCGGAGAAACACGCCCCGGTTTCCGGAGGCACTATATCATAGGGGCTCATCCGGAGCAGTTCATCCCGGCTGTAACCCAGAAAATCACATGTCTTTCCGTTGACCTCCAGGAAGCAGCCTCCGATCTCATTTATGGTGAAACCGGTATCGATATTTTCAAATATTGCAGTTATTTTTTTCCGGGATGCTTCAAACTCAAGCAGAGCTTTTTTCTGCTCATCGATATTTTCTACCTGAAAAACAAAATACAGGATCCGGTTTTCACGATCCCGGACAGGAAAGGCCAGGCCCCTGGTCCAGATAGGGGTTCCGTCTTTTTGAACGCAGCAGTTTTCGAAATGCAGGGTCCCGTCCGGATTATGAGTAGTTTCTTTAAACAGCTCAAAATCCGAATTCGGTTTTTCCGGAAACAGAGTCTGATAGAAGTCCTGTCCCAGTAACTCGGGTTCGGAATAACCTGATATTTTACATAATGTCGGGTTTACCCCGAGCAATTTACCAGCTATACTTACCAGGGCCATACCTACCCGGAATTTCCTGAATACAGGACAGGCACAGATCTCCTCGATTGTCAGGTTTTCTTTTAGTCCCTGGTTCATATTTATTAATGAGTTCTCTTTTCCAAGCCGGGTTCTGTTCTGTCCTTTTACAAAAATACAATACTTCAATCCTCCCTCAAACTTCAGCTTCTTGAAGCTGAAAAGAACTTCCTTTTTTGCCCCCCTTTCGGTTATTATGTCTGCTTCCAGGTCTTCAGGAAACTCCTCTTCAAGCAGGTTAAGCAGGTCAATTTCGGCTCCGTTTTTATCTAAAACAGCCAGTTCATCCAGATATTTTTCCGTAAGACTTTTCCGGGCCAGGCCGGTAGTGGCAAAAAAAAGCTCGTTTGCGGCCTCAATCCAGCCTCCGCTGCTAATTATACACAACCCTTCAAGGCTGCTGTCAAGAAGCATGGCAACAAACTCATTTGTTTTCCGGATGTCCATTTATTGCACCTGTTTTTGAAAAAAAGGGCCTGTAATCTTAATATACGGATATTCTTTTTAGAATATTTCTATCATATATAATATAATTATTATATGTATATACATTTCGATTACTTAATGAAGAAGTGGGGGAAGAAGAGGGCTAATTAATGGAATAAAATGTATAAATAAAGGAAAAAAGGAGAAAAAACACACATGAAACTCTTCGAGAAACAGACACAAATAAATGAAAGTGCTTGAACGCACTTTCATACCTAAGGAGGAAAAGGAAAGAATCTCCACGACTTTAGCCTTGGAGCAATCACTCATATCTCAAAGCGTCCACAGGGTTCAGTTCCGAGGCATTCTTTGCCGGGATATAACCTGCGATCAACCCTACTATTACTGAGACGAGAGTCGCTACGAGAGTCCCTTTTATACTGAGCGCAAACTCAAAGGGAACCTTCATTTTCGTTGCGATCAGGAAAAGAATAACCTGTACGGCCGCAGTCCCCAGCAGGATGCCTATGATTCCCCCTACAAGCCCGATCAGGGCTGCGTTGCACAGGAAGATCATACGGATATCACTGTTACGGGCCCCTATTGCCTTCATGATTCCTATCTCTTTGGTCTTTTCCAGAACAGAGGTGAACATGGTATTGGCAATTCCGGTGGAACCCACAAGAAGGGATATTCCTGCGATAAAGGCCAGGAAAGCCGTAAGTCCGTTTATTAAATTCCGGGTACTCTCAACAGCTTCTTTCATAGAGTTCACATAAAAGTCCTGGGTCTTTTCGTCAACCTTTCGGGAGATTCTCAGCTTATCCTCGATTTCCGTGAGAGTGATGTCGTAGTCCGCATCTTTGTAGAGTTTAACCTCGATGGAATCATAGACGTCATGATCCCTTTCAGAGGCATACTCATCATTTTCCCTGAGAGAATAAACCTCCTCATAGGGTGTGTAGATGCTGTTCCCGAACATGCCCGAGAGACCACCCAGAAGTCCTTCGTCTTTTGCCAGGATCCCGATTACCCGGTAGGTTCTGCCGCTTAAGAGAACCATTTGATTAACCCTGATCTCCCTTTCCAGGGCCTCTTCATGGGCAAGTTCCTCGGATATGAGCACAACGGCCCGGTCCCCGGGTTTGAGCATCCTCCCTTCTTTGATTTTTTTCTTCGTAAGCTCGGGCCAGACCCGAGGGTCCACACCTTTTACATAAACATAGGTCTTCTTGCCTCCGAATTCAAGCTCCGTGCCGCTCTCTACATTAACGTTAATGTACTCGATTCCCGGAATACGCCGAAGGGTAAACAGATCTTTTTTTGTGAGTTCCGCTCTTTCCGGTTCCCTATATACGGAGTCATCCTCCTCCCCGTTGTCGGATTCATCTTTCTCGCCTTCCCCGGACCCTCCCTCAACTTCCACGGACACTTCATCGAATTCCATCACATTAAAAGGGGTCGAGGCCACGATCGTGATCGTGTCCCCCCCCAGGCCTTCAAGGGTTTCAGTTACCTGGTTCTCAAAATATTCTCCGGTTGTAACGATGGCCATTACCGAAGCAATGCCAATGATTACCCCTATGATGGTCAGCCAGCTCCGCAGTTTGTTGGCTTTGACCATATTAAAAGCAATCCTGAGTATTTTTGCAGGTTTCATTACATCAGACCCTTTAACTTAACCGGTCCCACCGAACTCACTCGTTCATTTTTCTTTTCTTGTAGAACTTTTTGTAGGCCACAATCCCTGTAATTCCCACCAATACCAGAAGCACGTATTTGTACGGGAAAGAGGATGCTGAAGAGGATGCTGAAGAGGTTTCCATGCCCGGGGTTTCAGCAGGGGCGGTGTATTCCATGGCATAGAGGGATATTACCTTTTCATCGACCTGTCTCTGGCCGTCACTTGAGGTATAATGAATTTCAAATTTGAGGGGGAACTCTTCCCCGTAGGCTGCCGGTTTGATATTGAAATCCGCAATCGTATAATCTCCCTTCTGGAGGTTTCCGAGCACCACGGACTTGCTACCGTCCTGAACTGTCCAGTTTTCCTGCAAAGGAATGGTTATTTTTACAGAGTTTGCCTTATTATTCCCTATATTCGAGACTGAAAAGGTGTAGGCTCCAAAAGGGTTGCGTTCCATGTAGGAAACATCGAAATCGGTTGTGCCTCCGATGTAGATTCCTGCTTTGCTTTTTATTTCTTTTCGCTTCTGGTTTTCAAGCGTTCCGGCTTCCGTGATCGTCTTAAGTTCCTCAATATCGTCATAGGTCAGGACCATGTCCAGTTTATACAGTCCGGGGACCGTATTAACGTTTGTCAGGACCTCAAAGGTGACGTTTGCGGTCTCATCAATCCCGATTAAATTGATGTGCTTGACGTTACTCGAACCTACGGGAAGGATCACGTCTTTTGAACATTCCCAGGAAAACATCGCATTTTCCAGGGGTGAATTTCCAACGTTCTTGATTCCGAAAACAAGGTTTGTCTTTTTCCCGGGCACCAGTTTCTCCAGACTGATGTATTCGATTTCCGCATTTGACTCACTGTCAATATCAATATAAACATCCTTGGTGATGGAAAATTTGTTCTTGCTTCCCCTTGCGGAGAGGCGCAAAGATAAGGGATATTTGCCCTCATTGACATCAGTGTCAATTCTTAACTTGAATTTGACAACCTTGCTCTCGTCATCTTCTGAATTTCTTCCAAGGGTGCCCAAATTTTGGGAAAGCGTTTCCCCTGGCACGGCTTTGAACGGGTATTCGTTTTCGATTGTTAATATGCAGTCTTTCATATCCTCATAGCCAGAGTTCCGAACAGCCAGGCGGATCTCAAAGATATCTCCGGGTTTTACGGGGTCGGGGTCCTGATTTAGCAGGTCAACAGTCAGGCCCTTTTCCAGACCACGCTGAGTAAGAGAACTACTCGCAGCAAGGGCTCCGGAACTGCATAAAGTCGTGCTTATGAGAAGTAAAAAAATGAAACCGAATATCAGTTTGTAAGGTATTTTATTATTTGTGTTTCTATAACTCAATTTTTCACCGGCTATTTTACTATTGTGAATTTGTTTGTAGAATGTAATCATTTGTGAATCATTTGTGAATCATTTGTGAATCATTTGTGAATCA
>JAQVBP010000004.1:3317-13874 GCA_028690255.1 Methanosarcinaceae archaeon | reverse complement strand
AGGTATTTTATTATTTGTGTTTCTATAACTCAATTTTTCACCGGCTATTTTACTATTGTGAATTTGTTTGTAGAATGTAATCATTTGTGAATCATTTGTGAATCATTTGTGAATCATTTGTGAATCAGGATAGTGGGATTTTGTAACTGTTCGTTTCTCTCAAAGTTCCGGACATATCTGGTTTTCATTGATTTCGTCCCGGATAATCGCCCCGTCCTTAAGTTCTATGTGCCTTCGGGCATACTGGGCGAGGTGCATGTCATGGGTAACCATTATTATCGTTTTACCGTTTTCTTTCCATAACCGGTGCAGTATTGCCATTACCTCACTTCCGGTTACACTGTCCAGGGCTCCCGTGGGCTCGTCGGCCAGTACGACTTCCGGAGAGCAGGCAAGGGCTCTCGCAATCGAGACTCTTTGCTGTTGTCCCCCGGAAAGCTGGGAAGGCCTGTGCCGGATATGATCGGAGAGCCCGACCAGGGCCAGCAGTTCCTTTGCCTGTTTTTCGGCAGGGGCATCGTCGATTTCCTGGATTTCAAGGGGCAATAACACGTTTTCAAGGGCTGTCATTCCCGGGATTAAATTATACTGCTGAAAAACAAAACCGATTGTCCCCCCTCTCAGGCCGGCCAGGTCCGATTCATCAAGTTGAGCTATGTTCTGGTCCTTGAGGAATATGCTGCCCTTTGAAGGAATGTCCAGGCAACCAACGAGGTTCATCATCGTGGATTTTCCACTTCCCGAAGGTCCGATGATTGCGGCAAATTCTCCTTTCTTAAACTCCACGCTCACATCTTTCAGGGCATTGACCTGGATTTCTCCCATCTGGTAAGTTTTCCAGACGTTCCGGAAGGCGATCAGCGTATTTTCCATAGTTTCACCTAAAAGGAATATTTACATAAAAAGGGGCAGTAGTTGAAAAATATAGTTAAACTCCATTTTTCATACTGCCGTTCTTTGGATTGAGAACATATAGAAATCGTTACGGGTGTTTTGTAAGTACACAGTATAATAAAAGGATTGCTAAATATATAATAAGTTAACCGTCGCTTGCGTGTATTTTCCAACCGGGGGGGCGTGTTGCGATCGGGCCTGGCTCTCAAAAATCGGGCGGTTTGGTAGTTACGCACTTAATTGACAAAACCAAGTGCATGAGAACTTGCCTACAGAGAACGGCAAAGAATCAGGAAAAATCAAATTATGTCCTGTCACCCCAACCCCGGGTATTCAGGACCTTTCGCACTTCAAAAGTAATAAATATAAATAACTCTAAAATCCGAAGAAAAACTCAGATCCCATAAAAATTCAAAAAAAGTATATCAGGAATTCCTGTAGAGTAACAGCCAACTCCCATTCGCGGTAACCTTCGGGCTCCTGATATTTACGGTTCTGGTGGATGCAATTTAAAAGCCGGCTGCTTCCTCCCAATAAGAAGCAACTCAGGCTTTATTCAATTGCTTTATTTCAGGTTTCGGGGCATCGAGACCGGAGCATCTCCCATAATGCCCTAAACTCCAGCCCCCCCAACCTGAAAGGGTTTTATTATCCTGAGAAATTCCAACGGTTTTCTCAAATTCACGCATTCATTCCCGAATTACTTGCTTTTTTGCAAAGTCATTCAGGCATCCTATTACAGACAATTATATATTCAAATTAATATATAGCCCAATCCATCAAGGTTATTCCAATCAAAAAAGAAATTTCTACAGGCAATGTAAAATACCGATTCCCCCGGGTTTTTTGAACTCGTTTGAAATTTCAACATCGCCCAAAAAAATCATTGAAAACAATCGACTAAAAACTAAGAAGAAGCAAATTCCAAATTCAAAAAATTACTCTGTTTCAGAAAAATGATTCAATAAGGTAGCAGGTTTTAGAGAATATGTTAAAAGGAGTATTCCGGCGAAATAATGAATTTGGGAAAAACGTGAGGAATTCTCAGGTTGAGTATGAAAAGCATTTAATTATGGGAGAATCTGCTTTTCGACAGGATTTATTTGGATGTTATGTAAAGATATTTAATAGGTACTTTCTATTTATTAATTGATCAACTTTTTTGAATTTATTTATTTATTTATTTATTTATTTATTTATTTATTTATTTTCTCCCCCGATTCCCGTTTTATTTCATTGCCATGTTTGTACAGTGCCATTTCAATGCTGCTATGCAGATCCTTTTCATCAAAAGGCTTTACAATATAGCCGTAAGGTGAGGTTTTTTTTGCCCTTTCGAGAACCTTGCTGTCGGAATAAGCTGTCAGATAGATTATTGGAATGTCAATAATTTTCCTGATGGCTTCTGCGGCTTTAATTCCATCAATATCTCCTTTCAGCATAACATCCATCAGCACAAGGTCCGGAAAGGTGCTTTCCGCTTTGCTAATGGCATCCTCTCCAGAAGAAGCAATGCCTGTGACCGTATATCCCAGGATTTTAAGCATTTTTTTAATTCCCATTGCTACTATGAGTTCATCCTCAACGACCAGAATCCTTCCACGTTCCATTATTACATCCCTTTTATTTCTTCACGTTTTTTTGGTTTTTGGTTTTTGGTTTTTGGTTTTTGGTTTTTGGTTTTTGGTTTTTGGTTTTTAGTTTTTGGTTTTTAGTTTTTGGTTTTTAGTTTTTGGTTTTTGGTTTTTGATAATTTGAATCTATTCAGCGTGCCAAAAATCGGCCTATTGATGCTAATTAAAAGGTTCCGAATACATGGAACTACTAACTTCCGTAAAACCTAAATACACAATCAATAGCCAACAATTATATACAATAAAGCAAGACTATTTTGCCCTTTTCTAGATTTAAGAAGATGCCTATTGAAATTGTATTTCATACGCTGAATAGTTACATAATTTTACTCAGATTCTATTTTATTAAATTACACCAGAAAAATGATGTTGTTTTAGCTCAACAGTTGGACTTAGACTTCAACTCCTGAAATCGAATCCTGAATTCAGTCCCTTTGCTTGTATCAAGTTCAATAATTCCGTTGATCTGGTCTATGAGAGTGGTAACAAGCTGAAGGCCCAGAGATTCCGTATTCCGGAAATCAAGGCTTTCAGGAAATCCCGTCCCATTGTCCCTGACAACAAGCGTAAAGCATTCCTCTTTTTTACAGCCTTCGTATTTCTCTCCGGCAACTTTTCCTTTACGGAGGCATATTGAGATTTCCCCGTTTTCCCTGCCCTCAAAAGCATGTTTCAAGGAATTGGAAAACAGCTCATTTATAATAATACCGAGCGGGACCGCCGTATCCATGCCCAGGAAAACTCTATCCACATTAAATTTCAGGTGGATGTCTTTTCCCAGAGTATAGGATCGAATCAGGTAATCACCCAGGGTCTGGAGGTAGTCAGCAAAGTCCACGCTAACCATGTCTTCGGATTGATAAAGCTTTTCATGGACCAGAGCCATTGATTTCACTCTGTTCTGGCTGTCTCTGAAAGCTTCTATCACCTTTTCTTCCTCGAAGTTCCCGGACTCCAGGTAAAGCAGGGTGGAAATGACCTGCAGATTATTCTTAATCCTGTGGTGTATCTCCTTTTTCCGTATATCTTCTATCCGCATCAGGGCATGTTCGGCTTTTTTGTGCTCTGTGATATCAAAAATGATTCCCTGCAGGCGGATATGCCCCAGCCGGTCTCTCTGGATAAAAGTTCTCTCGTCCACCCAGCGAATATCCCCTTCCCGGGTCAGGACCCTGTATTCCGAGGTATAGTCTTTGCTTCCGTTTTCCACGTTCCGGGTAAGTTCGGACTGTACTTTTTCAAGGTCGTCGGGGTGGATGATGTTCCCGTAGAGAACCTGGCCTGAGATAAAATCTTCCACACTGTATCCGAAACGACTTATGTTTTCAGAAACAAAGTCTGCAGGCCACAGATTTTCGTATTTCCAGAGAAAAATCATTACAGGGCTGTTATTAATAACTTGTTCCATTTCCTTCAGTCGTTCATTGGAATGCCCAAGTTCCGCGGCATATTTTAAAAGCGAATCTTCCGCTTCTTTTCTCTGAGCCGTAACCCTGCCAAGGGTCATGCGGGTATCCTCTATTCCGTTTGTAAGAGTCCTGAAAGCTCCCTGCCCCTGAATCTGGATTTTCTGCTCAAAATCATTTTGTCGGAAGGCTTTAAGGACGCGGTTCGAGTCGTCTATTATAGCGTAAAGGGTTTCGGAAAGCCTGTCCAGGGAATCGACCAGTTCCAGGAATTCCCCTTCCACATCCACCTCTACGCGGGCTTTAAGTTCTCCCCAGGCCAGGGCATTGGTTACCCGGATAGTCTCCCTGATAGGGACAATTACGACATCAAGGATATCGTTCAAGCCTGTTGGAATTTCCCTGAAATCAACCTCTACATCGGTATCAGCTCGAATGTCAAGTTTCCCCTTAACGGCATCGTTTGCAATGCTCCGGAAACCTTCAACGATTTCATCGATTGGCCTGGTAATGGTCCGCGCGATCATAAAAGCAAGAGCTGCCATAAAGAGGATGGATATCGCCGATATGACAATCAGTCTCTTCTGAAGAGCCGTAACCCCTGCGAACATTTCCTCCTTCGGGACTACCAGCACAAAGGCAAAGTTGCCTGTCCTTACAGGTTCGTAAAACATCACAACGGTTTTTCCGTTAGTCGGATCAATGGTCTCAAGGTGTCCACTTAGTCCCTTTTTGATCTCTTCGGCTGCTTTACTGAATTCTTTGTTTCCGAAGTCATTGAGGTTTTTTTCCCCGATCCAGTCCTTATGTGTCGGGTGGGAAAGGAAAATTCCCGTATTGCTCACAATAAAGGCATAACCGCTGTCAAAAGCCAGGACCCTGCTTACTTCTTCATCAACATATTCGAGCTGGACGTCCACGCCCCCGATTCCCATGAATTTTCCGTCTCTCAAAATGGGGGAAACGTGGCTCAATATAAAGACTCCATCATAATAATAAGGTTCTGTTAGGACATCATTTTTCAGAGTCTTAGGGAGCTGGTAATAGTCCGAAATGTCATAATCTTTGAGTGGATTTACGACCATAGGTCCGGCAATTTCATTGCAATAAGGAACAAACCTGCCAGTTGAATCATGATAAAGGGTCCCGGCATATTCAATATCTTTTCCGTCAAAAGCGTCGGGTTCGTAGCAGACATAGGTCCCTACAAGCTGGGGGTTTTTTTCCAGCAGACTCTCCAGTATCCCGATAACTTCTTCCCGATCCGAGGTTTCGTAATTTTCCATTGTTGTGCCAATGGTCTTTGCAATTGCCTGGTTTGCTTTCATGTCCGCATCAAACTGGTTTGCATAGTTGCTGGCCATCTCGACGGACTGCTGATAGGCCAGTTCCTCCTCCTGAGATGTTACCGTGGAAATTATAACCCCCATGGAAGTTATCAGGACTACGGAGATCCCGAGCACAATAAAAAGAATAAGTTTTAAGCGAAGTGATACGTCCTTGAACCTCATGCCCTCTCCATGATTTTTTCCGTTGCCTGGCGGAACTTATTCAGTATAGCTCTCAGCCATATTTACTTTCCGGGTTTCGGCCCTGTAATGGTTGAAAAGTTCTTCGGCCCACGGAAGAGCACTCGAATCAAAACTCATCAGTGTTCGATGGTCGTATTTTCCCTGTTTATCAAAAAGGCAGAGATGCATGAAACGATCCGTAACCGCAACGGTGGGCAGGCGGCAATTTTCCTCACAGACCTCGACTTCAACATTTTCTGCGTCCATGATAGCCCTGAATTCAGGCTTGCAGTCGTTATTCATCCTCTCAAATACTGATTCTGTGAGCAACATGGACATTTTTACTCCACTTTTTGCAAGTTCCGCATACAGAGCCGGGTAAAGGGGATGATAATAACTGATAATAGTCAGGATATGCCGGGCTTTTTTCAGGTTTTCCGAAAATTCCCGGGGGAGGTCAAAGAGGTGGTTCAGGTCGGGTTCGATAAACATGCAATGTCCGATTTCCCCAAGCCTTTTAAAAAGAGCAAGAGGTATAACACTTAAATCCCTACCTGTCCAATATTCCCGATTTTCTTCAATAATGTCCATGGTATTGATGAGGGGGAGCATGTTTTCGACTATCAGCCTACCAATCTCGGAAAGTTTGTACATCCCGTCGGTTTGCTGGATGATTAACTC
The DNA here is from genome assembly GCA_028690255.1 of Methanosarcinaceae archaeon. Classification (GTDB taxonomy): domain Archaea; phylum Halobacteriota; class Methanosarcinia; order Methanosarcinales; family Methanosarcinaceae; genus JAQVBP01. The sequence goes on along the minus strand of JAQVBP010000004.1, from coordinate 7,748 downwards.
CTGTTTTTTCAAAATCTTGATCTGGGGCATCATGGCTTTGGAGGTCACATTGAGGGAAGTTTTTATCCGGTCAATGTCCCTCGGTCCTTCCATAAGTAAAAGAAGAAGATTTTTTCTTTTTTCAGAAAGCCAGAGAGTATCGCATAATGAGGAGCTCATTGTTATTTATATATTTTTATAAACTGAATTATAAATACATTACGCTATATTGAGAACATCTATATAAAGAAATTTATAATTATTATGTAATTTGTAGAGTATAGACATCTAAGTCGACAATAGTAAAAAATAGTCTAATGCTTTCGATTATGCTCTGAAAATCAACTTTCAATAATTTTACAACGATGACATAGGGGTTCCGCATATAAGAAACAATTGAAATATTCAATACAATAAAAAAATCATATCATAATAGATAAAACGCGAGCGTTCGGTCAAACCCTGCGTTTACGGCAAACACCCTGGCGTCTGGAAAATCCCATTGCCCTTTGAAAATGATGCATGGGTTGGGCTATATACTAATATTTTTATACAAGTGGTTGTTTGTTGAATATTTCGAACCGGATTAGTTTCTTTTTCATAGAAGTTTAAGATGGTTCATGTTTAAATGGAGGTTTAAAAATGGCAAACAAAGAAGAATTATTTAAGGAACTTTCAGACGCAATCATATCCTGTAAAAAGGACAATGTTCTTGCCGCTGTTGAAAAAGCAAAGGATGAACTTGACCCTTCCGAAATAATCGAAAACGGTCTTGCCGTCGGTATGAATCAGGTAGGTATTCTTTTTGAGAGAGGTAAACTCTTCCTCCCCCACGTTATGATGGCAGCCGATGCAATGAACGCAGGCGTCGAATCTCTCAAAGAACTGATGCCTGAAGGCGAAGGCGATTCCAAAATGGGAATTATTGTAAACGGAACCGTAGAAGGCGACGTGCACGACATTGGCAAGTCCATCGTATCCACCATGCTCCAGTCCGCAGGTTTCGAAGTCTATGACATCGGAAGAGACGTCCCGATCAGGAACTTCATCGAGAAGGCAAAGGAAGTCGGTGCCAATATGATCGGGCTTTCCGCACTTATGACCACCACTCTTCCCGGCCAGAAAGAAGTTATTGAACTCCTGAAGGAAGAGGGTATGAGAGACAGCATCAAGGTAATGATCGGAGGCGCTCCTGCCACAACCGCCTGGGCCGAGAAGATCGGAGCAGACTGCTACGCAGAAAACGCAAGCGAAGCTGTAGCAAAGGCAAAGGAACTTCTTCTCTAAACCTGCGTGGAGGATTAACAAATGGCAAAAGAATATACCTTAAGGATGGGAGACGGAAAGCGTATTTTCCTTACTAAAGAACGGATTCTTGAAGAAATCGAAGCAGGGACCGCGGACGCGGCAGACCTCGGAGCCATCGCCGCTCTCTCTGGCGACCAGATGGACAAGCTTGCAGAAATTCTTATGATGCCCGGAAAGACTGTCAGTGTGGAACAGGGTATGGAAGTACCTGTAACCCACGACATCGGGACCCTCAGGCTTGACGGAGATCAGGGAAACAGTGGTGTGGGGATTCCTTCCAGCCGTCTTGTCGGCTGCATGATGCACGAGAGAGCCTTTGGGGCCGACACCATGGAACTCGGTCACATCGACTACAGTTTCAAACCCGTCAAACCCGTTGTTGCCAACGAATGCCAGGCAATGGAAGTCTGTCAACAGAACATGATTGTCCCAATGTTCTATGGGGCAATGCCGAATATGGGGCTCTACTATACTCCTGACGGGCCTTTCGAGAACCCAGGAGACCTCATGAAGGCTTTCAAAATACAGGAAGCCTGGGATTCCATGGAACACGCCGCAGAACACCTTACCAGGGACACTGTGTGGGTCATGCAGAAACTCATGGCCTGTGGGACTGACGGTGTGAACTTCGATACCATAGGGGCTGCCGGAGACGGAGACTTTTATGGAACACTTAATGCAATCGAGGCCCTCAGAAAAACATACCCCAACATGTACATCGAAGCCGGAATGGCCGGGGAGTGCGTACTTGGTATGCACGGTGAACTCAAGTACGACGGCAAAACCCTTGCAGGGCTCTGGCCCCACGAGCAGGCACCTCTTGTTGAAAAAGCAGGTGCAAACGTCTTCGGACCCGTATGCAACACCAACACCAGCAAGACCTCTGCCTGGAACCTCGCTCGCTCTGTCACCTTCATGAAAGCAGCAGTCGAAGCTGCAAACATCCCCTGCCATGTTGATATGGGAATGGGTGTCGGCGGTATCCCAATGCTCGAGACTCCACCAATCGATGCCGTTACCAGGGCCAGCAAGGCAATGGTCGAAATCGCAGGCGTAGACGGCATATAGATCGGAGTCGGCGACCCGATGGGTATGCCGATCTCCCACATCATGGCCTCCGGTATGACCGGGATCCGCGCAGCAGGAGACCTCGTTGCAAGGATGGAGTTCTCAAAGAACATGAGAATCGGGGAAGCAAAAGAATACGTCGCAAAGAAACTCGGGGTTGGAACCATGGACCTCTCGGACGAGCATGTCATGAGGGAACTCCGTGAAGAACTCGATATCGGTGTCATCACCTCCGTACCGGGTGCCGCAAAAGGCATTGCCGCAAAGATGAACATCGAGAAGCTCCTTGACATTGAGATAAACTGCTGTGATACATTCAGGAAGCAGATTCAGTAAGCCTAAAATTCCCCAATTCATTTAAATAAAACCCCTTGCTAGAAATTCAAAATATTGGAGAAGCAGGGGTTTTTACTATTTTTTATACTGAGCATTACTGGATATTATCTCTTGAATAGCTGTGCGAATATAATTGCTGGATATTCAAAAATAAGGAGTGTGTAAAATGAGTGAAGAAAACAACGACGGAGGCCTCCAGAGATCCATAGACTGGAAGCAGGGGCTCGCAATTGCGCTGGGTGTGCCTGTGCTTATCCTGCCTTCCATCGGATACTTTGCAAGTTACGTCTGGGCCTTTGCAATTATCGTCTGGGCACTCTCGGTTTTTCAGGGTTTCATGCAGAACTTTGCCTATGGGGAACTAGCCACTATGTTTCCGAAAGCCTCGGGGCTGCCCGGTTATGCCCAGAGCGTTTTCAAGACAAAAGACAAAAATGCAAAGTACGATAAAAGTAAGTTGCTCGGAGGCTTCAGTGCCTGGGGTTACTGGTTTGCCTGGAATCCCGTGCTGGCAATCTTTGCCCTCCTGATTGGAAGCTACCTGAAGGGTCTGATCCCGGCTTTTGCCGGTACGTCCGAACTCATGCTTTCCTTTGCGGCAGGGGCTTTTGTATATCTGCTGTTGATTATAGTCAATTATAAGGGACTTTCAAACGGTGCGACCCTCGGGTACATCCTCGCCGTGCTTGCCCTGGCTCCCCTTATTATAATTACACTTGCGCCCTTTGCTACAGGGCATTTTGAAATGAGCAACATCACGACTTCCTGGCTTCCCACCGACTGGGCCTGGGACATGCACCACATCCTGATCTTGCTCGGGCTTTTCGCAATGGCCCAGTGGAGTGCCTGTGCCTGGGAAACCGCGGCCATTTACGGTCCCGAGTACAAGGAACCGAAGTCCGATGTCCCCAAAGCCCTTTTTGTCTGCGGGGCCATCTGCCTTGTGACCTACATCCTGGTGCAGGCTTCCTGTACGGGAACTCTTGGAATTGACGGTATCCTGGCCGAACCCTATTCCCCTATGCTGCCGGTTGCTCAGATGACCCTCGGCCCCATAGGAGGTTCCATTGCCATCCTCATGCTGATTGCGGCAATGATTCTCATCATCCAGACCGCTTTCCTGGGTGCCTCAAGAGCCATGTACTCCCTTTCAGAGGAAGGAAACCTGCCCAAATTCTTCGGGAAAATGAATGCACACGGGACCCCTGTAACCGCAATGGTCGTCATTGCCATCTTTAACCTGGGCCTCATATCCCTCGGAACTCCCGCAGCCATCCTGGCAGCCTCTTCCATCGGATACGTGTTTGCAAATGGGATTAGTCTCTTTGCCTATGTCAAAGCCAAACTGAGCCCTGAGTTCTCTTCCCTTGAAAGACCTTTCAAGGCTCCTAACGGCTGGCAGTACATCGCCATGATCTTCGGGCTTTTCAACCTCCCCCTCTGTCTTATAGGGGTGGTATACCTGAACAGCCTTGAAGTAGGCTGGACCTCGACAATAGTCGGTTTCGTGGTACTTTCCCTCTACATCCCGCTCTGGCTCTACTCCCAGAACGAGACCTCAGAGGCAAAGGCAAAGCTTCAGGTCGAATCCGTACATTCGGACTGAGGTAATCTGAAACAATTTGAAACAATTTGAAACAATTTGAAACAATTTGAAACAATTTGAAACAATTTGAAACAATTTGAAACAATTTGAAACAATTTGAAACAATTTGAAACAATTTGAAACAATTTGAAACA
>JAQVBP010000004.1:0-3217 GCA_028690255.1 Methanosarcinaceae archaeon | reverse complement strand
TGAAACAATTTGAAACAATTTGAAACAATTTGAAACAATTTGAAACAATTTGAAACAATTTGAAACAATTTGAAACAGATAGTAGGACCTTAAATTTTTAAGGTCCGTCCCTTTCTTTTTTTAAAATTAGAACAGTTTTCGGTGTGGCAAAATCCTCAATAATTTGCTGAAGAGAATCCGGGCATGAAAAACTATCTTTCTGGCGAGCCTCAGAAACTCATATGAATAGGGGCAGGGAAGAAGTAAAAATGTCAGACCACAAAAAAAAGATGAAAAGACAGCAGAATCCTGAAGAATTCCACTGCTCTTTTTGACGACGATTCTCCTGATTTACCAGGATTCTTATTCGCTCTGAAGCCTCTGGCCTGCGGCCTGAAGGGCTCCACCGAGGGCTTTTGCAAGCTCGCAGTTCTCGGAGCACTTTGAGGGACAGGTGCAGTATTTGGGTGCGTTTTCCATCATCCACTGCCCGAGGAAACCGAAGGCTTTGAGCTGTTCTTCACTGGCATTCTGGACGTAATTGTTTATGTCTGTTAACTCCATTATTATCACCAGAAAGTAAATGGAAGTGCATATTAATATAGTTGAGCGTTATAATTATGCACAGCCCCGTGGACGGTGTAGAAAAATAACCTTATGAGAATTAAAGGGCCATGAATCACATGCAATTTGATTAAATCAATCTCTTTTAAAATAAAAATGCATGTAAAACATATTTAAGAGCTAAACTCTTTTAACATAGGTTACTATTCTAATAAATACAGAAAATATCAAACACTGAAAAAAAACCGCGGCCTTTCCATGTCTGCTGAAGATTACTATAATATCCTCGGGGTTTCGAAAAACGCAACCGACGAGGAAATCAAAACAGCTTATAGAAAACTTGTTTTCGAGTACCACCCTGACAAAAACAGCAGTGCGTATGCAGAAGAACGAATAAAGGAAATTAACCTTGCGTACTCCGTGCTCTCGGACCCGGAAAAAAGGGCCGAATATGACAGGGGAGGAATTTTCGGCCCGGGGCAGGCCCGGCCCGGCTCCGGATATTCGAGAAGTTCCGAAAAGGCCGGGGAGGGTTTTTACTGGAAAAAAGAGTACACCTGGTCCTGGGGAGGACAGGCAAATTCCGGCAGCCGGAATGGTAGATATGAGGCCGGGGCTTCAGGAAACTCCGAAGATTCGGGAAATTCCGGAAACTCAAAACAGAGCTATGCATCCCGAACCGGGCCAGCCAGAGCCAGCGGGAAAAAAGGAAAGGGAAATCCCGGCTGGGATGCCGTGGATATGATTCTCCGGCTCTTCGGAATCTTTGCGGTCTTCTGGTTGATCGTACGCAGGCCTATGTTTGCCGTATTGCTTGTCATAACTGCGGCTTTTTTGCTTGCGGCCTGGGCCTTTATAAAAAATTTGATGATGGTCTCAGGCAGGAAAAAGTAAACTGTTTTTCTTAAAATTCCACCTCTCCCCCGTCAATCAAAAGATTTTTTATTACGGCGTTTCCCCGGCTGTCCACAACGACTTCCACGTCCACGGCCTTTCCATCCCATCGTTCCTTTTCTATATCCCGTCCCCGGCCTTCGGGCACAAAGTAGCTTTCAATGCCGTATTCAACCAGAAGCGTCACTTTTTCCGTCCGGGTATCTCCCCGGATTCCCACAATGGTGCCGGTTAGATAGAGCCTGTCTTTTGGCTTCTCTATATAGATTCTGTCAGGAACCCCATATCCATCTTCATCGAGCCCGAGGCCCAGGTAAATCCGGTCTCCGTAATCAAAATATTCGGTTTCACCCGGAATATCTAAGTTATTCTCGGTAGGGACTTCTGCCAGGTCCAGCCTGCTGATTTCATAGTTCAGGATTACATAATCTCCCCGGAAGAGGTCTCTCGGGTCCACGGGCACGGTTTTCAGGACCACTTCCGTGCCGGTCTGGAGCGTGTATTCCTTATAGGCGATAAAGCCCGTGAAGACCAGCAGCCAGAGTACCGTTACTATGTAGAAGGTCTTTTTAGGGTTCATGCGGCTTCCTCCTCAAAACGGGCCTTTAGCTCCCGCCTTTTCCGTTCCAGGACTGCACTGAGCCCCAGCAGGACCAGGCCCCCTATAATGAAGAAAAGGGACCTCGGGAGCAGCCCCCAGAATAAATCGAAGTAGCGGGCGAAAAGGAAGGGGATAAACCAGAGGATTGCGGTGTTGATGGTCCCCATGTTTTCCTTACTGTAGCCCGTATAGAGCAAGAGGGTAAGGAAAGCCAGGTAAATGATATCAAACGCTATCATAATACTTTTTTCATGCCCCGGATAATGCCCGGAAACGAGGGCCAGGCCGAAGAGCAGGCCCGTGAGTACGAGTATCCCGTTGTCGGTTGTCGGGAGCCCCCTGAGCCCGGCCCGTACGATTTTCGGGAGAAAGACAAGGAGCAGCCCGAAGCCCAGGAGGGCGTAGATTGCGGGTGCGAGGTTTCCGACATCATAGTGCAGCTCGAAGGTATGTATGAGCAAAAAGAAGAGGGTTGCCTGCAGCCCGATTAATTTATAGGGGCCCGAGGCATATTCGGTTTTTTTCGATAATTCGTGCAGGGTACCTATCAGGTAGAGGGCAATTCCGAGGCCCAGGAAAAGGTCCCATATGCCAATTGCCTGTTCGAATTCCCGGGTTTCGGCGTAGAGGAGGCCCATCCAGACATAAAAAAGCAGGGAACAGAGACCTGCGCCCGCGACCAGGCGATAGCCGTAAACGAGAGGAAGGACGCCGAGGAGCCAGATAAGCACAAGGGTGTGGGAATTGGCGTTGATGTTATAGATCTGGGCTATTAGGAAAACGGAAGCCCCGAAGAGGAACGAGGATAAAAATATGAGGGAGGTCCCGAGTTTCGGGTAGGTCTCTTTTCGGTAGCGCAGGTGATAGCCTGTGTAGTGTACGCCGAGGGTTGTGCCCGCAAGCAGGAGAACCTTTACAAAATCCGGGAGCTTTTCCCAGTTAGCTGCAACAAAAAGGATTGCACCCAGCCCGATAAGAATAGCCCCGAGGGTTGAAAAGGCAAGGACCTGTTTTTTTGATCTGTGCTCTTTTCGGTATTCGGTCAGGTCAGCTTCCATTTTCCGGGCCTGGGCCCGGTCAATTGTGCCTTCGTCCTCCCATTTTCGTATAAGGTCTTCATCAAGCATAATCAACCTCTTAGCTGCCCTTCTCTTTAAATTGTGGGTATGATTATTTAGA
>JAQVBP010000140.1:4100-7524 GCA_028690255.1 Methanosarcinaceae archaeon | reverse complement strand
ATACAACTATTTCCGGCCGCCCCGTTTTTCAAAAAATCTTCAGGGAATATGGCCGGAAGCCCGGGTTTAAAAATTGATTCAATTCTTAAAACCGGTTTCGTTTACGGAACTATCTTTTTGAAGGCCAACCTCAAAGTTTGTCTTTTTTTCCGGGCCCGGTATTATTTTAGAGGTCACCGGGGGATGCGTTCTGAATGGCTTTATTCAGAGTGTTTATCATTTGTTTGAGTTCTTCCAGCAGGTCTTCTGTAATTTGTTCGGATTTTGAGGCTATTCTTAAGGTTTCTTCGAAATAGGTATTTGCAAGGGCCGGGTCAATTCTGAGATAAACGATTCCCATTATGAGGTGAAGGGGGAAGAAGTCTTTTTCTTTTTCACCGAGTTTTTTGTAGAAGGCCTGGAGTTTTTCAAGATCACCTTTTTCCGCAAGATCAGCGACATAGGACTGTACGAGTTCGATGTAGTCCGGGCCCTGTTCAAGCAGGAAATCGAATTTTTCGTCGTCGTTCATCAGGAAGAAACCGGTTTCAAGGTCGTTTGCTACTGTGTCCTTATCAAAAACATCACTTTCTTCCAGGCCCTCGAACAGACCTCCTTCTTCAAATAATTCATCCGGTTCTTTTTTCATAAGGAGCATATCTACCTGGGCATCGGTCAGGCCCATTTCGCTGGCAAACATTTTAAACTCCTTTTCATATTTTTCCTTTTCTTCTTTTGAAAATAAGTTCAGAGCATATGCGGTCCACTTTAGATAGGCCTGGTCGTCTTCCACCCAGGACCGATTGTCAATGACCCACAGAACATAGTCGAGGACCAGTTTGAACTCGTGGTGGGTAAGCGGAGAATCTTCAAGGATTTCAAGCAGGTCTTCAACAATCACGTTTTCAAGGTCGTTTTTGAAGAAAGCAATATCTTTGTCATAGTTTTGCTTGATATTCTTTAAGGCCGATATGACCTCTTTATCCAGCAATTTCCTGTTAATGTCATAATAGTAATTGGCAATTGTGTATTCAATCGTGCCCAGATACTCACTGTACTCATATTCCAAATTGAACAGGCTTTTAAGCTCCAGTATTTCCGGGGTGTCGGGTTCCAGGAACTGGGCAATTGTAGCTCCAAATTCATTAATTGAGATATTATTTTCATCAGAACTCATAAAATGATTCTCCAGATTTTGAACATAATATTCCACTGACTCAAGTTATATTTTTCCGGCATCTCATTTTTTGAGAACTTCCCGGTGGCAAAAGACATTTACAATAGCTTCCCTGATTGCTTCCAATTAAAAAACCACAAATGGACAGGGATAAACAAGAATTGAAGTCAATCTGATTCATGTTTATCCATGCTTTATTTTCAGATTTAAGAAATGCACTAAAATTAACGGTATTTTTCAAGTGCCTTCACAAGTTCTTCTTCGTCCCGGGCAAGAGCCTCGACCGCAAGTTCGATCATCAAATTCACGACCCCGTTTGAAAGCTCTCTGAAATCGGTCCGAAGCCCCAGGACCGGTTTGCCTTTAGCATAGGCGTAGCCGATTTCCCAGGCCGTGCCCGAGTCCACGTCCACGCCGTCAAGGACTGCAACTACCAGGTCCGAAATATCCACGCCTTCCACACAGTGTTTGAAAATCAGGGCCTGGTTATGGCGATCGTGTTCTATTTTTGCATCTTCGGCATCTTCCTGGGGGAAAAAGACCGAAAAACCCTGTCCTTCGAGAAGGTCTTTTAATTTGCGGTTGAACTCAAGTTCCGCATGAGTAAAAAGCGGACCTGCGAGGTAAATTGTCTTTTTTCTGTTCAATTGGATTTCCTCCATCCTCTGAGGGCTTTAAAACATATTTATAATAGAAAGAAGGGAGTGAAATAATTTGCTCAATGAGTACTTACCGATAAAAAGCCCCCAGGCCGCAAACCCCCCAGAAACTACGGGGTACCAAAAGATTTGCATCCAGTACGTGAACTACTACTGCGATTCGCGACACAACCCTTCGCTTCTTCGGCTGCCCGGGAAGAAAACCTCCCTCTATTTTTCCGCCCTAGGGTTAAATTAAATAGTAACAGGGGGAAGAGAAAGCAAATGACTTTTTACATAGCTGATTCAGCAGTTTTCATAATGGGAAACTGCGATGTGGACAGTTCCCTCCTCATAACCATACCCGGGGTTGTGGACGAAGTCCGGGCGGAAGCTGCCAGGCTCCGTCTTGACCTCGCCCGGGAAGGGGGACTCAGGGTGGAATGGCCCGAACCTGAAATGGTGAATAAAATAAAGGAGATGGCAGCCTACACACGGGACCTGGAAGAGCTTTCGAAGACCGACCTTGAAATCCTTGCAAAGGCCCTGGAACATAAAGACAACGCGATCCTCCTTACAGACGACTACGCGGTCCAGAACGTTGCCGTACAGCTCGGGATTGAGGTCAAACCGATTGCCCAGAAAAAAATCAGGGACCTGATCATCTGGGGAAAGAAGTGTATTGGCTGCAAACGGAGCTTTGACAGCGGAGAGGTCTGCCCCATCTGTGGTTCTCCCCTTAAGAAGAAGAGAAAGAGAAAAATATAAACTAAGTTGAGAGGGTTTTCTCTGAAATAATATAAATGGGTGCGGAAGAAAAAGATATAATGCTTGGAAGAATAATAGTATATGTAAATTTATGTAATTACGAACTTTAATACGAACTTTAATTCAATTTTCAGATGTGTTTGTGCAGGGATTAATAAAAAACAACCATATAAACTGCACAAAAAACAAAAAAAACATTATTTATGTGGGAATGGAGGAAAGATGAAGAACATAGACGATTTGATCCAGAAAGCTGTGGAACTGCAGAGCAACGGGCTTGTAACCGGGCAGATCGCCGACGAACTTAATGTGTCGAGGGAAACGGTGACCTGGCTTCTGACCCGTTCGAAGAAGGAAGCTGGAATCCCCGCCCCCAAGGACATTTCCGTAAACTGGAGCAGCATTGGAAAAAGTGCCACAAGGCTCCACTATATCGCCCTTGCCCTCTGCGACATGGTACTCGAAACTCTGGACAAGACAAACGGGGAAGTGGACGTTGTTGTGGGAGTCGCCGCAAGTGGGGTTCCTCTTGCAAGCATGATGGCAGACGAACTGGGAGCGGACTTTGCCCTCTACCATTCCTCCAAAAGCCAGCATGTGGTCCACCCCGGACATAAAGGAACCTTCAGCCGGAACTTCGGAAGCGTTGCAGGCAAAAGTTGCGTGATTGTGGACGATGTGATCACCACGGGTACGACCATAATGGAAGTTGTGGAACAACTGAGAGAGATGGATGCTAAACCAAAAGCTGTCGCAGTTCTTGTGGATAAGAAAGGTGCGGACACCATCGCCAACGTGCCCATAAACCCCCTGGTCAGGATCGTAAGGGTAGACTGAATAAAACTTGGATTTAAAAAAACTT
>JAQVBP010000140.1:0-4000 GCA_028690255.1 Methanosarcinaceae archaeon | reverse complement strand
TTTAAAAAAACTTGGATTTAAAAAAACTTGGATTTAAAAAACTTAGGTTTAAAAAAACTTAGGTTTAAAAAAGCAGTTTTGTTACATATCTATTTTATTCCATGAAAAGCATCCCCTGGAAGGATTTCATGGAACTAAACTTTTTTATTTTTATTTAGCATGAAAGTGCTGTGTACTTTCATTTTTTGTGCATATTATTCACAGAATAACATGTTCGTTTTTATTTCTAATTTTTTATTTCTAATTTTGGACGGCCCTTTTTCAGAACAAAAGGTCAAAAAGAGTTCTGCCATCCACCTGTTCCGAAATAAACCGTAAAACGGTGGGATGAAATAGAGAGGGTAATGCCAGAAAGCTGACAGCTCCACTCATCCAAAATGTTCTGAGATACGGGTATTCAGTCCGGTTTACTCGGACCCTGAGAGATCTTCTACAGCATAAGCCTCGATCTTTTCGACCAGCTTGGAGAGTACCTCGGTCCTCATTCCTTCGACGAACTTGATGCTGCCCACAACAAGGTGTCCGCCTCCGTTAACCCCGGCTCCTGTCAGTTCATCCCGGAGATCCCTGACCATCTGAGGAATGTTCATGAGTACGCCCCTTGAGCGGATGACCGCAAAGTCCGGCCCGAACCCGAGGGTGACCATGGGCCTTTCGGGATACCTTTTGCAGTAAACGTCGTGGACTTCTCCTGAGGTCTTGCCCGGGGCCGGGAAGGTGAATTTATGAGCATAGTTTTCGACATCCAGCACGTTCAACATGGCCCCGTTAGCAAGGTCCTGGGACTTGATGTTGGGAAGGCAGGTATCGAGCTGTTCCTTAATCATACCGTTTGCCTGCTCGCAGAGGAGGGAGACCAGGTTTCTGTGGACCGTGTTGTCCCCGAGATCCAGAATATCGTCAATGACCCCTTTTCCACTGCTGAACTTCAGCCAGAACTGCTCGTAATCCAGGGCAAGGGCCATTTCCTTCAGTTCCTCAAGAGAGTAGCGTTCCGAGGAAAGGGCAATGTAGCGCTCCGCCTCCGGGGCTTCGGACCTGTCCCCTACGGCCGAAACAGCTGGCAGGTGTCTGATCGTATCTGTGATGTCAGGGTTGATCATACGGGCTACCTCGGCACAGAGCATGCCTGCGGTGACCCCGAAGTCTCCTCCCACATGGGCCGGGTTAACGTGCCCTATCAGGTACTGGTCCACAATTTCGTCCGGGTGGTGGTGGTCGATTACCAGGAGGTCAATGCCATAGACCTGGGCCTGCCGCATGGAGGGTACGTCCTCTTCCGTGGACCCGTTGTCCACAAGGACCACAAGAGGCATCTTCTGCCCGTGCCGGGCTGCATCTTCGAGTGCATATGAAACATCCCTTGTTACATCGGCAAGTTCGTAGAACGGAGCTTTCGAGGGAGCACGTTTATAGTAGTAATACTCGGCATCCATACCCCCGATTTCCTTGATAAGGGGAAGAATCGCCCGCTCGATTGCAATAGCCGAGGTGATCCCGTCGGCATCGGCATGGTGCCTGAGCACAATCGGTTTGGAGTGGAGGATTGCTTTTTTAATTTCCCTTGCGACATGCTGCATTTTTGGCTTGAGCTTTTCCATGATCTCGCTCTCGATCAGGAAAGATATTTCTGCGGGAGCCGCTTTTTCCTCGATGACCTGCTCGACCCTGGCGAGCACCCTGTCTGCCCGGTCCCCGGTAAGCCTTTTCATGCTCATGACTTCGATCTGGATCTGGCTGTCTCGCATGGTCACTTCCCCCGTAACGGAAACAACCATGTTCACGTCAATAAGGGGATAGGACCTCTTACCTGCACTTTCAAAAGCCGCACAGGGGATAAAACCGCCTTCGTCACTGATCGTAAAGATGGTGGGGCCGCTGGTCTGCTTTACCTGGATGACTTCGCCCTCAAGCCGGATCAGACTGCCTTTCATGTTGGCATCGAGCCTGGAAGAGTTTTCAAGCGGCAGGTTCTTTTCAAGCTCGACTGTCTCGTACTTCGTGAGGACCTTCGGGATCAGGTCGAGTTTTCCACCTGCCTTAATGCTCTTCACATAGACGATTACGGCATCTCCCACCTCAGGCTCGACTTCGATATTGCTCGAATGCATAAGGCCCCTTATATGAGGGTTCATATCCACAAAGACTCCGAAAGAGGCTTTGCTGCCCACCACGCCGTGATAATATTTCCCGGTTTCCACATCCTTGATATCACAGGAGGCTTCCAGGGCATAGACGTACTGGGTACTGGAACATGCTGCACAGAGTTCTTCCTCGACTTCTTCCGGGTCTGAGATATCAGCTCCGCAAACCTTACAGGTATAGAGTTTCCCAAGCCCCCCGCAGGTCTTACATGGTTCGGTTATTTCGACTTTCCCCGTACTCTTGCATTGATCACAATCCGCACCATTCTTCAGAAAATTATCAAGATTTTTTTCCGACATTTTCATGAAATCGACCGACTTTGTGTTCCCCTTCCCTTTGCACTGGGGACAGATATCGGTTGCAATAACTTTATAGCCACTACCGTGACAATCTGGACATTCCTTACTCATAAATACCAACACCAAATGGTTCCTTAGAACCTGCGTTTTACCTGGTTTACCACACCTTGAATTATTTATATATCTCACCCTTTCTCCCGGAAAACAAAACCCGGAAATTGAAGAGTTTTCTTAAGGCATACAATGTGTGGTAACCCATATTACTAAAAAACTTAAAAGGTAATTATTGTTTCTTTTTAAGCTATTCCTGTATTTCTAATGCTTATTGCATTTATTTATACTCATACAGGTTTGGTTTTCAGAATTATATTGATTATTGTTTTGCATTTTGATGCAAAAATTCCGAATATTAAAGCCGGATGAGTATATCTATGTCCTCATCTATTATCATATCGGGGAGTGGACGACTTTCGTCTCCCATCTACCAGCCTCTGGCTGTCGTGTTAAACCATAGGTTTAACAGGAATTTCTAATTTTCAATTAGAAACATCGAGGAAGAGGACTTCCCGCCGAGATATAAAAAGAGCCGATAGCTCCAGTAGTATAATTAGACTCTTTCTGGCAAACCGATGCAAAAATATAGCTACATAAACAACCTATACATGGGTTTGCCGGTTCAAAAGAACAGAACCTGCATATAAAACCTTTAAACCCGGAAATTTCTAAAAGGCAGTAGTTTTCAGACATAAACTCCCGGATAAAGAATAATTATAATTAGAAATTTGAATTAAATATAATGAAATAAGAGGGATAGCTATTATGAATGGTTTATTTAGTGAATTACTGGTTCCTGTATTGATAGTTCTGTTATTAATACTCTCACAGGCCATAAAAATGGTCAATGAATATGAGAGGGTCGTTATTTTCAGACTGGGGCGCTTGAGTGGAGTAAAAGGGCCCGGACTTTTCCTGATCATCCCCTTCATCGATAAGGCCATGAAGATCGACCTTAGGATAGTTACAATTGACGTCCCGAAACAGGGTGTGATTACTCGGGATAACGTCACTGTGGAAGTGGATGCTGTTGTTTACTACAAGGTAGTGGAGCCGGGAGCAGCCATTACCCAGGTCGAAAACTTCATGTTCGCAACCTCTACTCTTTCCCAGACCACCCTCAGGGATGTGCTCGGGCAGATGGAACTTGATGAATTGCTTTCGGAGCGGGAAAACATCAACAAGGAGATTCAGGAACTGCTGGACGCCTACACTGACCCCTGGGGAATCAAAGTCACAGGAGTCACTATCAGGGATGTGGTCCTGCCCGAGACCATGAAGCGGGCAATTGCAAAGCAGGCGGAAGCCGAAAGAGAAAAGCGGGCCAGGATTATTCTTGCGGAAGGAGAATTCCAGGCCGCACAAAAGATGAAAGAAGCTGCTTCCCTCTACGAAGGAGTTCCGACCGCAATCAAGCTCAGGGAACTCCAGACCCTTGCCGAGATTGCAAGGGAAAAGAATCTCATAGTGGTAACGCAAACCGGCCAGACCTCAGGAACCGC
>JAQVBP010000139.1:2341-7565 GCA_028690255.1 Methanosarcinaceae archaeon | reverse complement strand
AAAGGATAATCTGGAAAAATACCCTGAAAAATACCTGGAAAAAGAGGTAATATTTTTGAGCTCATACCCGCTTTCAGACCCACTTTACGATCCATTTTCAGCCCCGTTTTCAGAACCCCTTGAAAACTGGATTATTCAACTTCGACGTGAATTTCACAGGCATCCCGAACTGAGTTTCGAAGAATACGGGACCCAGGAGCGAATCCTGAAACTCCTTGCAGGGCTTGGAATCGAGGCCCGGAAAATTGCGGATACGGGCGTGCTTGCAAGCATCCGGGGGACCGAACCCGTCAGGAGAGGGGGGGGGACCCCGTCCTGCATCGCTCTCAGGACAGACACGGACGGACTTGCGGTCCTGGAGGAAGCAGGAGTAAGAAATGAGAAATACATTTCCGAAAACGAAGGAGTCATGCACGCCTGCGGGCACGACGGACACATGGCAATGCTTTTTGGGGCCTGCCGGCTTTTTCTCGAAAACCGAAACTTCCCCGGAGAGATTCGCCTGATCTTCCAGCCCGCAGAAGAGATTCCCCCGGGAGGCTCGGAGAGGGTTATTGCCGAAGGCGGGCTTGAAGGAGTGGATGCGGTCCTGGGGATGCACATCTTCACCAATCACGAGTCAGGGAGCGCAGGGTTTCGACCCGGGCCTTTCATGGCAAGCACCAACCGCTTTGAGGTCACACTGAAAGGCAAAGGGGGCCACATCTCAAAACCTGAGAGTTGCATCGATTCAGTCCGGATGGCAACGGATTTTCTGACTGCTCTTTACCCGGCCCTCGAAGCAAGGCTTGAGCCTTCTAAATACGTTCTAGGGGTCGGGAGGATTCGGGGAGGGGAGCAGTTCAACCGCTACCCCGATACCATAGGAATCCTCGGAAGTTACCGGACCTTTGATGAGGAAACCACGAAGATAATTGACGAGACGATAGAAATGTGTCTTCGGGAAGTCCTGAAAAAATACGAAAAAACCGGAGAGGAGTTTGCAGGTTTTCCGGCTTACGACCTGGACATCCTCCACGGCTACCCCGTCCTGGTCAACGACCCTGGCTTTACAAAAGCCGCACATTCGAAGCTTAAAGAGAGTTTTCCGGAGCTTACGGTTTATCCGGATATGGAAAAGGTCTTTGCGGCCGAGGACTTTGCAAGTTACCTTAAAATAGTGCCAGGGCTTTTTATCTCGCTCGGGACCCGGAACCCGGAAAAGGGAATCCTGGAAATCAACCATTCCTCCCGCTTTGATATTGATGAGGAAATTCTTTTGAAGGGCGCAACAATTTTCCATACCCTGGCCCTGGATTTCCTGAACTCTCCTGAAAAGTATCTGAACAGGGAACTCTTTTCTTAATCGCCCCGGGAGATATCGACATGATCATCCGAAAATATGACAGTTCCAAAAAAGCCGAGGTCAGAGACCTTGTACTCGATGTCCTGCTGGAACATGGGTTTGAGTACGACAGGTTAAAGGACGGGGACCTCAGGGACATCGAAGCTTACTATTTTGAAAAAGGGGGCACTTTTTTCGTGGGGCTTGCGGAGGACGGCAGGGTTGTCGGGACTGCCGCGGTCAGGAACATAAATGGCCTGCGCTGTGAAATCAGACGCATTTACCTGAAAAAGGAGTTCAGGGGTAAAGGGCACGGGAAGGAACTTTTCCTGGCAGCCCTGACCTTTGCGGAAAAAAACTTTTCCAGTGTTGTCTTAAAAACCGACACCACGCTTACGAAGGCGATAGACATGTATCTGAAACACGGTTTTACTTTTTTAAAGGAGGAAAAGGGCTACCTTTATTTTGAAAAGCAGTTTGAAAAGCCGGAGTAAGGGGTCGGGCCTTTTTCCCAGTTACTCTTTGTATTTCTTTTTACTTTACCCAGTTACTCATTACATTTCTTTTTACTTTGCCCAGTTACTCTTTGTATTTCTTTTTACTTTGCCCAGTTACTCTTTGTATTTCTTTTGCAATCACTCATTGTTTGTCTTCGTTTTTTCCTTCGTATTTTCCAGGGCCTTGAGGTATTCGAGTACGGCCAGTACATAGGTCGAATGAGACCAGGCGAGGGGAAGCACGGAGCAGGGCCTTCCCCCGGAGTCAAGCTGTTCCGGCAGGAGGCCTGCGGGATGGGCGTGTGCGGCACACCATTCCAGAAGTTCAAGGGCCCGTTTCAGGTTTCCGCAGGCCGTGTGCCACTGGGAAAGCCAGAGAGTGCAGATAATCCAGGCGTTCATGTAGCCGTAGTAGCGGTCCCGGTGGTAGCGGGCAACCCCTCCCGTAGGCCGGATAAGTTCCTTTTCTACTGCCTGCATGGTCCGGACGACTCGCGGGTCGTCGGGAGGCAGGATTCCGAAATACCAGACCGCAAAGGTTGAACTGTCAAGGGTAGGGTCTTCGAGAGAGCGACGGAACCGTTTCAAGTTTTCGTCATAGAGCCTGGCCCGGACAGCCTGACGGACCCTTTTTGCAGCTTCGGCCCAGGCCCCGGCTCTTGAATAATCTCCAAGAGTCCTGGCAAGTTCGGAGGCTCCGTAAAGTCCCGCGTAGACCGTGCAGGCGCTGTAGGTATGCACTCCCTTTCGTTCTTCCCAGAGGTCAAAACTCGGGGCCGGAAGCCCTGTTTCGTCCAGATTTTTTGTGAGGTACTCGGCTGCGGGGAGGATAAGGTCGCGGTAGTAGCGGCCCACGGTCCAGATGTTTTTTGCAATTTCCCAGTTGTAGTAGAGGGCGTAAAGCGGAAGCCCGGTCTCGTCTACCTGGGTCATGGGAACCGGATGCCAGGTGCTCCCGAAATCTCCCGCAGGAGTGTATTTATGAAGAAAGTTGCCCCGGGAAGTGATGGTTTTTGAAAAGAACTCGAAAGTTTCCGTGCTCAGGTGGTGATACCGTGCCCTGTCGAGGGCCAGACAGCCCCAGGCCGCATCCCTTGGCCAGCAGTAGGTGTAAAGGTCGGCTCCGAACTGTTTTATGTCCGAGTCACAGGACGCAATGATTGAACCCGAGATGTCCATGTGGGCCACAAGGGCAAGCAGGCTCCTGTAAAAACATATTGTAACCCCGGCCGGAAGTCCGGACATACGGGAAAATTCAGGGAGGACGGAGACCCTTTCCGTAAAAGAGTTCCAGAAATTGAAGTTGATATTAAACACGGAATTGTTACTGCCCTCCTTTATCCCCCTGTGTCTTTTGAGCACGTTGCAGTATTTTTTTCCGAATACGATCCAGGTATGCACCCTTTCTGTTCCCCCCGGATTTATTTCGGAAAGGGTCCAGCCCAGAGTCGAGTCGATTGAACCGTGGGATACCGGGTTTCCGCTAAGGAAGGCGTCGCTTTCCATGTCTTTCCAGGTCCCTTCAAGGCCCTTCCATTCGGCAGTCCCGACCGCGTACTGGTCAAAATCAGGCTCACTCCCGTGCAGGAAATAGCGGTCCCGTTTGTAGTGGATAAGGGTGTTTCCGTCGATTATCCCGGTCTCCCCGATCTTGTTTTCCAGAATCCGGTAGTTCTGGTTTAAAAAAAGGCGCAGGTGTTTTGTTTTTTGAGAGATGTTTCGGACCTCAAAGACCCGGTAAAAGAGATTTACCGAAGGATGCACGGCCTCCAGGACCGTTACCCTTACCCCGATATCAGGGTTTTCGAAAACCGTCTCCCCTATATTTGAGACCACGGCCCTGAAAGGGCCCGGAACTTCCTTTTCCCGCAGAGAGCTGAAGGAGAGGCCAGTATCCGAAACGGAGTCGGAGACAGGGCTGAAGACAGGGCTAGAGACAGGGCCGGAGACAGGGCTGAAGACAGGGTCGGAGTCTTCTGGAGCCGGATCGGAAACGAAATCGGAAACGGAAACGGAAGGTGGATCACAC
Organism: Methanosarcinaceae archaeon; assembly: GCA_028690255.1. Lineage (GTDB taxonomy): Archaea > Halobacteriota > Methanosarcinia > Methanosarcinales > Methanosarcinaceae > JAQVBP01. The sequence goes on along the minus strand of JAQVBP010000139.1, from coordinate 3,715 downwards.
CTTCCTGTCCCTCTCTGCTTTCCGGAGGATGGAGGAAAGGGGGTCCCCGAACTTATTTTAAAGAAATCTTGTTCAAAATCCGATTTGTAGCGCTGTTTGATATCCCAGGAATCAAACCAGCTGCAATAAAGAGAATCGAGGTCGCAGATTCCGGCCTTTATGGCATTTCCATGGTTTTCAAGCCCCACGTAAGGAAAATAGATGTCACGAATAGTTCCCTTTTCGTCCTCACAAATAAGAATCCGGCCGTTTCCGAATATAAGTGGCCTTATCTCAGCACCCCCGCTTTCTTTCCTTTCCCCGAAATAAAAAAATTGGAAAAAAATAGGGAACGGATCTGAATTCCTCAGATCCCCAATTTTTCCCTCTTTTCCATGATATGTCGCTCGATCCCGTCAACCGCCTTTACGGCATCCGTTTCCACGTTCATGACCCCGCCCGTAACTTCCCGGCAGCCTTCTGTAAGAAGATTGACAAGGTTCGGCCCTCCGGTTACGGTGGGGACGGGGTTTACGTAAGTGTAGAGCCCGAAAGCCAGAGCGAAGATGGCATCGATGGTGGCTTTCTGCTCCATATATTCAGGAGCCGCGGCGGCCACGGGCAGGTCGGGAATGGGAACGCCTCCGAGGGCTTCGGAGATTGCCAGGAGGAGATCGGCAAGCCTCCCGGTATCGGTGCAGGTCCCGTAGCTCAGAACCGGCGGGGTCCCGAGGGCCTGGCAAACGGTCTTCAGCCCCTCCCCTGCAAACTCCCTGGCCTCAGGACTGCAAAGGCCCGCTACCTGCATGGCCCCGTTTCCGCAACCTAAGGAAAGGACCAGAATATCCCTTTTAATCAGCTCCTTCACCACCCTGACACTGTGCGTGTCCTGTCCGGAATCCCTGAGAGAGGTACAGGAGACCATGCCCACCACGCCTTTTATCGCCCCGCTCGTTATGGCATCGATCAGGATATCGAGTTTGCCCCCGAGGGAGGCCAGAATGCTTTCGGTCGAAAAACCCACGACGGCCTCTTTCATGGGCAGTTTGAGGGCAGGCTCAGTCGTGTTTTTCCTCTTTTTAAAGTTCTCGATTGCCAGGTCCAGGAGGGTTGCCGCCTGCTTTTCAGCCTCAGCGGGGGCGTAGTTCAACCTTTCCCCGACACCTTCAAAAGCCACAAGTTCGCTTACGGGCATGAGCCTGAACCCGTACTTTTCAGCATACAGGGGGGCAACGGGCATGGAGCAGTTCATATCAGCCGCAAAAAGGTCCACGCAGCCGCTTGCAAACACGGCTTCCTGGGAAAGCCAGTTGCCCGTGAAGCCGTAGAAAACGTCATCCTGCTCCCACCTCTGTATCATTTCCTGGCCTGTTTCTATACTGGCAATTACCCTCA
>JAQVBP010000139.1:0-2241 GCA_028690255.1 Methanosarcinaceae archaeon | reverse complement strand
GCCTTTCGCGGTTTCCCTGAGGGTCCGGATGGTCTGGGCCGCATGGTACTGATAGGTTGACGCCCCCATAACATTTCGAAGCAGCATCATCCGCATGGCCATGCCGTCGGCCGTAATCCCGCAGACCCCCCTTTTGTCCTTTGCGGCATCGGCCCGGCAGGGGCCGTTGGAACAGAAATCGCAGCGTACTCCCCCCATGCAGAACATGCAGCGTTTATCCGGGTCCCCCCCGAGGCCCTGGGCTTCGTAGCGGTCCCAGACGTTTGACATGCCGTCTTCTTTAATCTTCTCGTACATTTTTTGCACGGATTCATGATAGGAAATTCTTTCCTTTTCCATTGTTTTCCACTCCCCGATTCTTGCTTTTCCGGTTTCTGCAAAAGGCGTTTTTCCATTTCAGAGTATTTTGTATATTTTAAAGAAGTTTTGTGGGCTCGCTCTGCCTGGGAACCTTTACCACAAGGACCCGAAACGTTGAATCCCCTTCATTCAAAAGCCGGTGCGGAATTTTTGCGGGACTTTCGATAAGCATGTCCCGGCTGACCTCTTCTTTTTCGTCCCCGAGTTCAACCGTACCTTTACCCTCCAGTACGTAGAAGAAGACATCCACCGGAGTAATGTGTTTTTTCAGTTTCTCTCCGGGTTTCAGTTCGATATGCATGACCTGGGCATGTTCGGTATCGTAGAGTTTGCGCACGCTTACGTTGTGAGGATTTGGCTTTTCCTCTGCCGACATGGCGTCAATTATTTTCATGGAATTCCCCCCTGAAACACCCCGGCATGTACAAGCCGGGATCTACGCTTATAATTTATATACTCATGGTTTAATAATCAATTCTCTCATTTTGATTACTGGGGGAAGGAGTACAAATTTCAATCGTTTTGCATGTGCCAGTCTATGACTGACTCAGTAGTGTTTTATAGCATCAAAAAGAAATTTTCCGGATATGAACATGGATATAAAAACAAGCATGAAAAAAATAAAACTCGCTTTCGGAAGCGGGAAACTGGAGCCGGAATTCCCGGAAAAGAATATTTCCAGTATAATCCTCCCATCCGAGCCCGGGACAAAAGGAGACGCAGAGACCCTTATCAGGGAAGCCCTGCAAAACCCTATAGGAAGCCGGAGGCTCTCGGAAATCGTGGGCCCGGAATCTAAAATCGCAGTCATTGTAAGTGACGTTACCAGGCCAACCCCCACAGAAAAAATCCTGCCCCCCCTCTTTGAGGAACTTTACCTTGGAGGAGCAAAGGCCGAAAACATCACCATCGTTTTCGCCCTCGGGCTTCACAGACAGCAGACCGAAGAAGAGTGCAGGAAACTTGTAGGGGCCGAGATTTTTGAAAAAATCCGCTGCATTCAGCACGATACGGCCCGTTGCAGGCATATCGGAGAAACGAGCCGCGGGACCCCTATCGAGGTTCTGGAAGAGGTGCTTGACTCCGACGTGGTCGTGGGAACCGGCGGGATCGAGTTCCACTACTACGCAGGATACAGCGGAGGGGCAAAGTCCGTCCTGCCCGGGGTAAGTTCGGAAAAATCGGTCCTTACGAACCACCGGATGATGATCGAGGAAAATGCGGTTTCCGGCAGGGTGGACAGCCCGGTCCGGCAGGACATGGAAGAGGCCGCAGGGGTTGCGGGCCTTGATTTCATCCTTAACGTCCTGCTCGATAGCAGGAAAGAAATCGTTGCCGCAGTTGCCGGAAACTTTATCGAGGCCCACAGGAAAGGGGTCGAGGTGGTGGATTCCATGTACAAGGTCGAGGTCGAGCCTGCTGACGCCGTTATAGTTTCCTGCGGAGGCTACCCGAAAGATATCAACCTCTACCAGGCCAACAAAGCCCTTGATAACGCCACCCAGGCCGTAAAAGAGGGAGGCTCAATTATCCTGGTGGCCGAATGTGCCGAGGGAATTGGAAACCAGATATACGAGTGCTGGAACCGGGAATGCAAAAACCCGGAAGACGCCGTCGAACGCTTCAAACAGTGCTTCGAGTTCGGAGGACACAAGAGCGCAATAGTTGCAAAAGCTGCAATGAAGTTCAAACTCTACCTGGTCTCGAAGATGCCCCCCCAACAGAGCAGAGAGGCCTTCTTTACCCCCATGGAAAGTGTAAAGGATGCCCTTGAAGCAGTCCTTTCCGAAAACCCTGCCGCGAAAATCCACATTATGCCTCACGGCGGGCAGACGCTTCCGGTAAAAAAAGTTGATTAAATCGGGAAAAGAAAATCGAACC
>JAQVBP010000138.1:1717-7765 GCA_028690255.1 Methanosarcinaceae archaeon | reverse complement strand
GACGTGCCCAGACTGTAAAACAATACATGATAGGGATATTAACGCCGCTATCAATATCAAAAAGTTTGCTCTCATCGATCAAAATCTGATTGGATTGTGACACCTGCGGAACGCGGGGAAGAGCTTGAGGACTTGCCCTCAATAGAGGGAGGAATGAACCAAGAAGCCACTCAGTCTTTAGCTGAGTGGTAGTTCACCATTTAGAAAAAGAAGATGATAATAAAAAAGGACAGGTAAACGGAATGAACGGCAAAAAAGCTTCGAGATATGGAAACGCTGCTAAAAAAGAAGGCAGAGATGGAAAGGAGGATGTGGTAAAGGGAATCAGTTCCCTTTTCGGAAAAATCTCTGGCAAAGAGCAGCTCGAACTCGAAATAGACCGGCTCAATTCCCGAATTGTGGAACTGGAAATAGACATTAAGACCGCGCAGATCCAGCTTGAAAAAAGGGAAAAGCTGGCTCGGGATGCCGTGGCCGATAAGCAGGAAGCCGAGTCCCGCCTGAATCAGGAACTTGTAAGGATGCAGACTCTGACCCACGAGCTTGAAAGCCTCAGGGTCGAAGCTTCCGAAAAGTTCGAGTTCCGCGGTTTTGAAACCCTCAGCTTGGCCGCAATGCGGACATACCTTTTCAAAATTGCATCATTCAGGGGGGGGGGTCCCCCGTCTTCTTCAGCCGAAGAACTGCTTACAGTCTACCTGCCCCCGGCAAGCCGTCTCTCCGACGTCCTGCCTGAAAGGCTTCTGGACAAGCTTTCCGAAAACACCTGTGTCCTTCTGGAAAAACTCGATTCCGAAACCGGCCTCATCCTCTTCCACGACATCCACCGCATGATCTCCGAGGCAATTGTCCCCCCCCTCCCGATTAACGGGGGTGCCTGGTACCTCAAAGATAGTTTCGAGACTTCGGGCCTTGAAAAGGGCCTGGACGCCGACTACCGCATGCTTGTTCTCCTCCTCCACGCAGGTGAGTCCTTTGTAGGCTTTGCCCCCGATCATCACTCCTTTGAGAACGAAGAACTCGTCCGGAGCAGTGTTAAAGAAAAGCATACGAAAGGCGGCTTTTCTCAACGCCGTTTTGAACGCCTCCGGGAAGAAGATATCGCCCATCACCTGGAAAAGGTCATGGAAGCCGTAAACAGAATTCTTGAGGCCCGGGAGGATATCGATTGCGTAATCATGAGCGGAGACCTCCAGCTTATGAGAGAAGTCGAAAAACGCCTGCCTTTTGATCTCGATATAATTGAAAAATCGATGGATCTGAAGATGGAGAAGCTCAGCGGGGAAGAGGTTCTGAGGGCTGTTCTGAGCTGCCGCAGGTATCTCCTCTGAAAGCCGAGTTGTGGTTATGAAGTTACGTTTCTGGATATCGGCAAATCGAAGAATTACTGGAATTTATGATGAAATTGCAACAGTAAACAATCCGTTCTTTCCTTTTTATTCAGATCTAAGGTCCGAGGAAAGGCCCGGAGTGAAAATATTAAATTAGATCAGGGGTTTTATGGTTTCAGTTTGAAATTCAAGGAATAAAGATCAGTTTAATCTAAAAATTTAATTTTATGAAGGAGACAAGGGCATGTTATTTAAAAAATTGTCAGATGTATCGAAAGCTGAAATGCAGAAGTTGCTCTGCCGGGAAGCGGGGCTTACCGATGTTGGAGGGACGGTTGCAGCTGTCCTTTCGGATGTGCGTGCAAAGGGAGACGAGGCCCTGCGGGAATATACTAAGAAATTCGACAGGGTAGAACTTGACAATTTTGAAGTAAGTGAGGAAGAAATCGAAAAGGCTGTTCAGGGAATTGACGTAAAACTTCTGGAACACCTTGAAAAGGCGGCCTCCAACATCAGGGCCTTCCACGAGGCGCAACTTCCTGAAAAGACCTGGTTCATGGAGCTTTCCCCCGGAATTGAACTTGGACAGAAGGCGACTCCTCTGGAAAGTGTAGGGGCTTATGCCCCCGGAGGCCGGGCAGCTTACCCCTCGACCGTGCTCATGACCGTGATTCCGGCCAGGGTGGCAGGAGTAGAAGAGGTTATTGTCTGCACCCCTCCGCAGGCGGACGGGTCTATTCTCCCCCTGACCCTTGCTGCGGCGAAGGTGGCGGGGGCCGATAAGGTCTTCAAGCTCGGAGGCGTCCAGGCCATCGGGGCCATGGCCTACGGGACGGAGTCCGTACCGAAGGTCCAGAAGATCGTGGGGCCCGGAAATGTCTTTGTAACGGCCGCCAAGATGCAGATAAGAGACGTTGCGGAAATCGATTTTCCCGCAGGCCCGAGCGAGGTTTTGATTATTGCGGATGACTCGGCAAAGGCTGAAATGGTAGCTGCGGACATTATTGCCCAGGCCGAGCACGATCCGAATGCCGTATCCGTCCTGGTAACTCCCTCAGAAGCTCTTGCTAAAGCTGTTAAGGAAGAGGTCTTTTTGCAGGCTGAAAAGACGAAAAGGAGTGAAATCGTAAAAGTTTCCCTTGAAAATGCCGCAGTCCTTACGCTTGAATCCCTGGAAGCCTGTATCGACTTCAGCAACAAATTCGGGCCGGAACACCTTGAAATAATGGTCGAAAATTCGGATTTCGTGCTTGACAGGATTAAAAATGCCGGATCGATCTTTGTGGGAAACTATGCTCCGGTCTCGGCGGGGGATTATGCGTCCGGTACCAATCACGTGCTGCCAACTGCAGGGTATGCGAAACTCTACTCAGGACTCAATATAAACCACTTTATAAAATATTCAAGTATCCAGAAAATCAGCAAGAATGGACTTGAAAGTCTGAAAGAAACTATAATCGCATTAGCCGAAGAAGAAGGCTTGCAGGCACATGCCGATGCTGTGAGGGTTCGGTTCCGTGACGGACACCCAAAATAATGTTCCCGCGAATCGATACTTATATAAGAGGTGAAACCGTAATAAAATTGATTATATTAATAAATAAGGAGTAGTGGGGAATTGGTATGAAAATCAGAGTAGTTAGTTCAAGGGAAGAAATCCCGACCTTAAATCCGAATGAAAAAGTAGTGCACCTTGCATTTCGGCCTTCCAACCGGGATGTGTTCACGCTTGCGGAAACATGCCCGAAAATTGAAGCGATCCAGCTTCCGAAATCTTACCGACGGACCGTTTCGAAGTCAATAGAAATGTTTCTGGACATGCAGAAAATAAACCTCCTTGAAGGGGATGTATGGGGACACAGGAAGGATATAAACGAGTACTACAATGTTTCTCAAAACGTGCTGGAAAAGCTTCAGGAACTGAAAGCTGAGAGCTTATCAAATGATATAATCGCTGAAAAGCTTTCAATGGAGAGCAAACTCAATACGGACATGATTCTCTATATCCTGAGCAAGAAAAATATGGAATGATCGAGGGACCTTACCCGTTTTTTAAGCGGCCTTTTCAGGGCTGTTTGTCCTAAACATTTCCTGCGGAATCAGAGGGCAAGAGCCTGAAATATCTCCGGAGAGGTACAGGTTTCCAAACCTGTCAGGCCTTCTTAAAAATGCTTTTACACGGAGGTTTCATTAAAAGGGGGTCCGAAAAAACCTGAGTAATTTGTTTTTTGGATTAGGCCTTTATTTTTATCAAAAGCCTGCAGCCATTTGAATATCCAGAACCGAAAACATATGGATTCGGAAAGAACCAGGTACCCAACTCCATTAATTAACTCAAACTTAAAGGGCTGCAGTCTTTGTACTGTTTGTCTTTGACTATAAACCATTACTCAGTCAGATACCCCATACTTCTTTTATATATTATTTTGTTATGCCTGAGCCCACACAGAACCATAGAAAATTATTTAAAGATAGCTGCAGTATAAATTTTATTGGTTTTCAAAAAAGGTATAAAACTGGGGGATTGGTATGAAAATAAGAGTTGTGAGTTCAAGAGATGAAATAATTTCTTTGAACCCAAACGAGAAGGTTGTTCACCTTGCGTTTCGGCCTTCTAACAAGGATATTTTTTTGTTAGTGGAGACCTGTCCGAGGCTTGAGGTCATTCAGCTTCCTAAGTCCTACAAACGCACGATATCCAGATCGATCGAAATGTTTCTGGATATGCAGAAAGTCCAGCTGGTGGAAGGGGACGTGTGGGGGCACAGGAAAGACATCAATGAATATTACAGTGTACCTTCTCAGGTAATCGAAAAAATCAAAGAAATGAAGGTCAAAGGTGTTCCGGCAGAAGAAATTTCGGAAAAAATATCGAGGGAAAGCAAGCTTAACTCGAGTATGGTCATGTATATTTTAAGTAAAAAAGAAATCGAATAAGCTTAAAGAATACGAATAAGTTTTAAGAAATCGGATCAGCTTATTTTGGATTTAAAAAGAAAGATAGAAGCTTTGAGGGGTGCAAAGCCCCTCTTGCTCCTGCTTTATAGAATCTCCACAGGGTATTTAGTATGAAAATGCTGTGTGTACTTTCATTTTTTATGCCTGTGATTCGGGATTTCACATATGTTTTTTCTGAATAGATAAGGGTCTGTCCCAGGGTCCTTTTCATTCTCTTTTTCAGACCATTTCTTCGAAGTATTTGTCGTAGGCAGTCATGTCAAAGTGCCCGTGCCCGCTCAGGTTAAAGAGGATGGTCTTTTCTTCGCCGGTCTTTTTGCACTTCAGGGCCTCATCGACTGCACAACGGATTGCGTGCGAAGACTCGGGAGCCGGGATGATTCCTTCCGTCCGGGCAAACTGCACCGCAGCCTCAAAGACTTCTTTCTGGTCGTATGAAACGGCTTCCATCAGGCCTTCGGCGTGGAGTTTGCTAATTATTGGGGAGTCACCGTGGTAGCGCAGGCCTCCGGCATGAATTGCGGGCGGGACATGGGTATGGCCCAACGTGTACATCTTGAGCATGGGGGTCATCTCGGCCGTATCTCCGTAATCGTACCTGAACTCCCCCTTTGTGAGGCTCGGACAGGACGAGGGCTCAACCGCAATGACCCTCGGGTCATACGTTCCTTCAAGCTTGTCCTTGATGTACTCAAGCCCTATACCTCCAAGGTTACTGCCGCCTCCGCAGCAACCGATCACGATGTCCGGATAGGTGTCCTCCTGCTCAAGCTGTTTTTTGCTTTCCGTCCCTATGATGGTCTGGTGCAGTACAACGTGATTTAAAACACTGCCGAGAGCATATTTTGTGTTATCATGGGCTACCGCATCCTCCACCGCCTCACTGATCGCAATGCCGAGGGTTCCCGGGGTATCGGGTTGTTCTTTTAAGATCCTTCTCCCGAATTCCGTATCAGAGCTAGGGGACGGGACAACGGTTGCCCCCCAGATGTTCATCAGGGATTTCCGGTAAGGTTTCTGGTAGAAACTCGAGCGGACCATGTAGACCTTGCACTCGATATCGTAATAATTACAGGCCAGGGAAAGGGCACTTCCCCATTGTCCGGCACCGGTCTCGGTGGTTATCCTTTCGGTCCCCTCTTTCATATTATAGTAAGCCTGGGCAATCGAGGTGTTGGACTTGTGGCTGCCTGAAGGGCTTACTCCCTCATACTTGTAGTAGATCTTTGCAGAAGTTTTGAGGACTTTTTCCAGCATGTGGGCCCTGTACAGGGGGCTCGGTCTCCAGAGCCTGTAAACCTCAAGCACCTCTTCCGGGATGTCGATGTAGCGTTTGTCGCTCATTTCCTGCTTTATAAGCTCTTTAGGGAAAATAGGCTCAAGTGCCTCAGGAGTCAGCGGCTCCTTTGTCCGCGGGTCAAGGGGGGGTTCAAGCGGAGTCGGGAGATCGGGCAGTACATTGTACCATTTCTTCGGCATTTCATTTTCGTCAAGGATAATTTTTGTCTTTTCCATAAATCAGATCCCCTAAAAACAGCATGTATTATTTTGTACGTCTATGTATTAATATATGACATGTCCTGCATAAATGAGTGTCACATGGCATATATGTACTTTACGGAATATATTCGAAACCGGAACCTGAAAAAAGGCAAAAGGAAAAAGGAAAATCTCAAATTCGGGAAGTGCAACTCGGGTTAAGGAACAAATTGCAACTCGGGTTAAGGAACAAATTGCAACTCGGGTTAAGGAACAAATT
>JAQVBP010000138.1:0-1617 GCA_028690255.1 Methanosarcinaceae archaeon | reverse complement strand
TGCAACTCGGGTTAAGGAACAAATTGCAACTCGGGTTAAGGAACAAATTGCAACTCGGGTTAAGGAACAAATTATATGTAAATATTGGCATATTAGCATAATAAACCGGTTTGCGCTTATTAAACTGATTTAAGGACTTCAAATTGGTGATTTCATGCCATCAGAAGATTATGAACTAAATGAAGACGAAAAACTGTTGTTTGAGAAAATCCTGGCTGAAGAAATCTCTTTTCGCAGGATTGAAGAATTTACTGCCCCGGAAACCGCCGTAAAGCTCAGGAGGCTTGCCACCCAGGAATTCGGAAAGCTCGAGTTTGAGGAGATTCAGAACTTCTCCCTTGACGTTGAGACCGCCGGCAGGAAAAATATTGAAAATATGATCGGAGCCGTGCAGATTCCTCTCGGGGTTGCGGGGGTCCTGAAGGTTAATGGGGAGTATGCGGACTCGGAGTATTACCTCCCGCTTGCCACAACCGAAGGAGCGCTTGTTGCGAGCGTAAACCGGGGGTGTTCGGCCATCAGGAAGGCCGGAGGGGTAAACGTAAGAATTTTCGAGGACGAGATGACCCGGGCCCCGGTCTTCAAACTGGAGAGCCTCGACCGTGCCAAAAAGTTCTATGATTGGGTGAAGAGCCCGGAGGCCTTTGAGCAGTTCAGGGAGGTGGCGGAAAAGACCTCGAGGTTCGGAAAACTTCTGGGGGTCAAACCTTTCGTGTCCGGCACCTACGTCCACCTCAGGTTTTCCTATGACACGAAAGATGCCATGGGCATGAATATGGTGACCATCGCAACTGACGCTGTCCTCCACCTGATAGAAGACGAATTCGGAGCAGAACCTCTCTCCCTTTCAGGCAACATGTGCACCGACAAAAAACCGGCCGCCATTAACACGATCCTGGGAAGAGGCAAGACCGTTGTTGCGGAAATAACCATCCCTGCGGATGTTGTCAAAAATACTCTGAAATGCACCCCTGAGGCCATGGTCCGGGTAAACTACAGCAAAAACATACTCGGTTCGGCAAGGGCGGGAGCTCTCGGCTTCAACGCCCATGCCGCAAACATCATAGCTGCAATTTACCTGGCCTGCGGACAGGACGCGGCCCATGTGGTCGAGGGCAGCACCGCGATTACGAGCATGGAACTTACAAAATACGGAGAAGTCAACTGCACGGTCACCCTTCCTGCCCTGGCCCTCGGAACCGTCGGCGGAGGCACAGGTCTCGGAACCCAGCGGGATTGCCTGAACCTCCTGGGGGTTGCAGGTGCAGGAGATCCCCCCGGCTCAAACGCAAAAAAGTTTGCGGAAATCGTTGCCGCAGCCGTGCTTGCCGGAGAAATCTCCCTGATAGGAGCCCAGGCCGCAGGCCACCTCGCAAGGGCCCATGCCCAGCTCGGGAGAGGAAAGTTCTAAAATTTTCCCGAGCTTTTTTCTTTTTTAAAATTCTTCATTCACCCGGTATTTAGCATGAAGTTACTAATGTCATGTCACATATGAAATATCGCATCTAATCAATTACAATCGTTTGCAATTGTCAGACGCTTGCTTGTTGACGAGACACTAAGCATACTTTCGTTTTTTGTGCCTGTTATTCAATGAATAACATGCCTGTTTTTTTA
>JAQVBP010000137.1:3326-7776 GCA_028690255.1 Methanosarcinaceae archaeon | reverse complement strand
AGTGGGCCCGCTGAGATTCGAACTCAGGATCCCCGCCGTGTAAAGGCGATGTCATAACCGACTAGACCACGAGCCCACATTTGCTTATATTTATACAGTAAGTGTAAGAAATTAAGTACACCAGCCGGGATTCGAACCCGGGTTCGAGCGTTGGCAACGCCCGGTGATGACCGCTACACTACTGATGTAAAATGTATATTTAAATCCGTTTAAATATCATTTTATTATCCATGGTGCCCAGACCCGGATTCGAACCGGGGACAACTGCCTCTTCAGGGCAGCGCTCTCCCACTGAGCTACCTGGGCAGCGGGAATTACTAATGTTTTATAATTTTACGGATCATTACGGAACAATTGAATAATTTTGAGTGGGCCCGCTGAGATTCGAACTCAGGACCTCCGCCATGTCAAGGCGACGTCATAACCGTCTAGACCACGAGCCCACAATTGCGTCTGAATTTCCACATTATATGTGAGAAAAGCAAATACACCAGCCGGGATTCGAACCCGGGTTCGAGCGTTGGCAACGCCCGGTGATGACCGCTACACTACTGATGTGAGATGTATATTTAAATCCGTTTAAATATCATTTTATTATCCATGGTGCCCAGACCCGGATTCGAACCGGGGACAACTGCCTCTTCAGGGCAGCGCTCTCCCACTGAGCTACCTGGGCAAGGGGGATAACTTCTAATTGAAAAACTTATTTTGACAAATAATCAACGGAACGTTTTTTAGGGAAGCGTTTTTCCGTTTTTTAAGAAATCGTTTTTCTGTTTTTACAAACTTTCCGAAAAAAACTCCGGAAAATTTTTGAGTGGGCCCGCTGAGATTCGAACTCAGGACCTCCGCCATGTCAAGGCGACGTCATAACCGTCTAGACCACGAGCCCACTTGTGATTTATTCCTGATCTGGCACCGCAGTGCAACACCATAGAATGCATAATCGTATATAAATATTTTGGGTGGAGGGGGCCTACTCACTCAAAATTTCGACACATCTTGCAAAAAATCAAAACAATTTTGTAAATCCTCCTGACCTCTATACTGAAATAGGATTAAAACAGGATAATGGCAACGATTTTGACGAGGGAAATTATGAACTATCCAGACAATTCTTATGAAAATTCCGGGAAAACCCGGACTTTTTCGGAAATCCAGGCCAGGATTGACACTGGAGACGCGGTAGTCCTGACGGCCGAGGAAATTACCGCCAGGGTCAGGGCAGGCGAGGAAGTGGCTTTTGAAGACGTGGACGTCGTCACAACCGCAACTCGCGGCATCATGAGCGGGACCTATGCGGTATTTTCCTTCAAAGTCTCGGAGCCCGACAGCTTTGTCAGGGCCTCCGAGGTTTACCTGAACGGAATCCCCGCGGTTGTCGGGCCCTGTCCCAACGAAAGGCTCGGCGTCCTTGACCTGATCGTCCTCGGGACCGCCCACAGCAAGACCGATCCCCGCTACGGGGGAGGGCACCTTTTCAGGGATCTTGTGGAAGGGAAAACAATAACTGTAGACGTCAAACCCGCAGGTGATTCCTCGGGAGCTCCCTCCGGGATTCCTTCCTTTTCCATTGAAACCGCCCTTTACGAAATGCCCTTTGCCAGGCTTTATGCGACCCGGCATGCTTTCAAAAACTACAAAGCTTTCGTAAACCCCGGAAAAGAACCTTTGAATACGATCTTCCACGCCCTGCCCTTCGAGGGCGAATTTAAGGAAATGACCTTCTGCGGTTGCGGGGCCTTAAACCCCCTCGAAAACGATCCCGAACTCAAGAGTATCGGCATAGGAACGAGAGTCCTTATCAACGGGGCCGAAGGCTTCGTAACAGGTCCGGGCACCCGAAGTTCCGCAAAAAACCCGAACCTTGCGGGTTTTGCGGACCTGCACGACATGAACCCTGACTACATGGGGGGATTCGTAACCTCAGGAGGCCCCGAAATAATCAATACCTGGGCCGTGCCCGTCCCGATCCTGAACCCGGAGATGCTCAAAACCATCCTCAGGCAGGACCGGGAAATACCACTCCAGCTTGTAGACCTTGCCGGAAGGCTTCCCCTCTGTGAAATCACCTACGGAGACGTCTGGGACGGGGCCGACCTGAAAGTTCGCTATAAACCGGAAGCCTGCCTGGAATGCGAAAACTGCGAGGTGGACGGGATCTGCCCTATGGGAGCCATCACAAAGACTTCCGAGGGTAAAACCAGGCATAATCCCGGACTCTGCTTTAACTGCGGGCTCTGCGTCTCCAGGTGTCCGGGAGGAGCGTTTAAGGCCGAACTCGGAGCCGTCCGCTGCACGGCCGGGGGCTGTATGAGGGAAATTAAAGTAACTCTCAGGCAATCCGATCGGGCAAGGGCCGTAAAAGCTGCAAAGGAGCTTAAGGAAAAGGTGCTTTCCGGAGAGTTCAGGTTGAAAGAGCCTGTTGAAAAGATCGGCTTTGACTGAGGTTGGAGGGGGGGCCCCCCCCCCGCTCCCACTTCCTCCCTCGTGCCCGACCTAAAACCCGGCCAGGGACAGGAAACTGAACCGAGGCCCCCATAATAAACAGAGCTTTGAACACAAATCGGGCCTCTTCGAGCTGAATCGGTCTTGAAAAAACGACCCTCTCAACGGCCGACGCAGGAGGCCGGGCCGTTCAAAATGAAAATGAAGACAGAAAGCGGGTTTAAAATCCACAAGGGCCGAACGAAAGAATACATCTCCCTGAACTGCATTCCTTTTTGTTTGACTTTATGCTACATTATTCATAAAACAAGTCTGTGTTTTTGATCGATTTTTTCCACCTCAGTAACCGAACCGCCCGGCCTGCGGCCGTTGAGTACGCTGGATTCCTCTTTACCAGCAAATTTAAAAACAGCCCTGAATTTCTGGAAACGGATTCAATGAAACGGGCCTCTTTATTGAATCTATTTTCGTTTCCGGCGCTCTCAACGGCCGACGAAGGCGGCCGGGCTTTTCAGGAAAATACGGACACACCCCCACAGCAAACGACAACTATCCGGAGTGAAAAAACAGCAGGCCCTTAAAGATACGGATCAGTCTCTTAGGACCCCACCCTCGAAAACAGGATCCGGTGAAAACAGCTCACTTAACCGACCGCCACATTCGACAAAAGATTGCAAACATTTCCAATTTCAGCCCTGAAAAAAATCATTTTACGGGATACAGGGCCCGGTTTTTCTCCGGAACCCTGTTTAGTCCATCCCTGAAAGATCCGGCCTCTTAAAGGGTCAGGCTTTTCAAGAATTTCTTAAAGCATCCATGAAACGCTTTGTGATATCCTCCGGGCTGATGGGAATATTCGGAGCTTTCGTATTTCCCGGTTTAAGGATCACATGAATAAAGGAAAGCTCTTCCATGTCCCTGCATTTTCCGAAGGCCTCCGCAAGCCCCTCCGGGGTATTTACCTTGCAGGTATTCCCGATCCCGCAGGCCCTGGCCAGGATTTCCAGGTCAATGTAACGGAGCGCACAGGTCTCCTGAGAGCCGGTTGAACCGTAAGCCCCGTTGTCCAACCCGATTATGATAAGGTTTTTGGGGGCTTCCCTCCCGATTTCCAGAAGAGCATTCGGGTTCATGAGGAGGCTTCCGTCCCCGTCAAAGACCACGACCTTCCGCTCTGAACAGAGGGCAAGCCCGAGTCCGATTGCCGAGGGCAGGCCCATTGAACCGAACATGTAGAAGTTAAGGTCCCGGTCCCGGGCAGCGTAGAGTTCCTTGCAGGGGACTCCGAGGTTTGTTACGGTGATTTCCCCGTTCAGCTCGGCCGCAACGGCCGAAATAGCCTCATTCCGAAGCATTCGGGGCTCAAGGACGGCCCGGGTCAGGGTGTACCTGCAGGTCCTCTCCTGACCCCTTTCCGGGGCCTTCTGAATTTCCCAGGCGCAACAGCCCGAGGTCTCCCAGACCCTGGGGGAGACAAGGGCCACGTGGGGACGGCGCTTTGAAAAGGCGTCTTCGATAACCTTTTCAAGGAGGGACAGTTTTTCGGGCTCGTCAATTATCGTGTACTCAAGCCCGGCTCCTTCGAGGATGCCGGGAAGGTGAACTCCCAGAGGGACCTGGGCCTCGATTCCTTCCTTATAGACCCCCCTCCAGCTCGCAAGCACAGGCAGGGGGATTTTACAGATGACGTTAAGGGATTCGAGGGCGTTAATCATGTTCCCGAGCCCCGTGCTCTGGATCAGCATCATGGGCTTTGCCCCGGCCAGATAGGCCCCCGCACAGACTCCGACCCCGTTTTCTTCCCGCGTCAGCTTAATTTCGGGGAAATTCTCCGAGACCAGAGGCAGCAGGTTTTTGATACGGTCGCAGGGAAGCGTTGCCGTAAAGTCTATTCCTGCCTTTTTCATGATTTTTATGACTTCTTCTTCCGGACTTTCCATGCGCTCACCATTTTTCCAATTTTTTCTTGTTTCCCGTTTCTTGTTTCCCGTTTCTTGTTTCC
>JAQVBP010000137.1:0-3226 GCA_028690255.1 Methanosarcinaceae archaeon | reverse complement strand
GTTTTCTTTATTCCTCAATTCCCTCTATAAGGTCCTCAAGCGGGACCTCGGGATTCCTGGCGGTGGCTACAGAGGGAATCGGGATAGGAGTCAGGTCTTCCTTCAACCTCTCAACCCCGCCTCCAGCGACATTGAGCAGTATACAGTCGGCTTTGCCCACTTTTCCGGCCTCAACGGCTTTCAGGAGAGAGGCCACACCAACCGCGGAGGGGGGCAGGATATCGATTCCTTCGAGGTCTTCGAAGAGTTTCTTTGCCTCAAGGGCTTCCTCTTTTGTTATTCCGTACATGATGCCGTCGGTGTCGGAAAGAGCGTCATAGAGTCCCCCTATGACCGGGTAAGGCGGGGCCCGGTTGGTAAGGACGGAGGCGTAGGTCTCCTCGATCTGCTCTTTTGCGTTCTTCATGTCAATATCAGGGATGATTTCCCTCCTTCCCGCCTCCCAGGCCCTGTACATGGGGGCGAAGGGCAGGTTCTGGGCTAGCTGGAGTTTTGGAAGTTTTGTCCCGAAGCGCCCGTCTTCCCGGAGCCGGAGGGAGGCTTCCCAGACGGAAATCCCGCCGGTCCCGCTTCCCACGGCCTGGAAATAGTGGTCCGGCATCCGCCCTATGGTCACGGCCGCATCGAGCATGACGGTCCCCATGCCGTCCCGACGCGCAACGTTTCTGGCCCCGCCCTCGGAGACCATGCCCGGAAGGTTTGCAAGCCGGCCCGCAAGGTTAATTGCGTCCGTGTAGTCGTTTCCGGGGGCCATCCGGATGAGGTGGACGGAGGCGGTGGGCTCCTCGGGCAGCCACATCTTGGGCATTCCGGAATCAGGGACCACGACATAGACGTCCGTCCCGGTGAGAGCCGAGACGTGGGCAAACGCCCGGCCCGTGTTCCCGGCCGAGGCGAGCACGATGGCCTTTCCCCCGCTTTCCTTTAAGAGCTGCATCGTGGGGTGGGCTTCGAGTTCCTTGAAGGTACAGGTTTTTATAAGGGCTCCTTTTTCGGGCCAGTACCCGCTGAAGCCAATGTAGAGGTTTGAGAGGCCGAGCTCCTTTGCAAGGGCCTCGCTCCGGTAGGTGATTGGTCCGGCTTCGGTTCTGAGTTCTTCCTGAACCGGAAGCCAGGAATGAAAGCGCCCGACCCCTGGCTGGGCTCTCAGTTCCAGGTGCTTTTCCACGTAGTCCGCCCGCAAAAGAGCATTGTCGTTATCGCAGGTGAGTTTGTATGTCTGGCCGTATTCGCTTCCGCATTTCAGACATTTTAATGTGAATCGTCCCATTGCTATCAACGGAAAATTGGGTTTTTTTCATTATATAGGTGTTCCCGAAAAAAAGGTTAAAATGTCCGGAAGGGGCCAGATCCCATGCAGTTTTTTTCCGCGGAGGGCACTTTGGGAGCCGGTCTGGAAGGGGAATTCCGGGTGGTAAAATGTCTTTAAAAAATTCCCTGAAGCACACGGAAAAAAGAACGAAGGTAGGACGACATTTAAGGTTATTCTGAGTAAATTGAATCAGCTTTTCGATAAAACGTATCCGGAGTAAATGCGGCGTTGGCGATATTTGTGTGTTTCCCTTTCGGATCGATAAGGACCAGCATGTCCGGCTGCATCCCCAGTTTGTGGGATTCATGCAAAAAGTACTCGTCTTGTGGCCTTGAAACGTTAGTTATGCGGACCATGGCCTCCTTTCTCCCGATCTCCAGGATCTTTGGGTCCTCAAAGTCAAAAAAGATTTTATCGATTTTCGGTTCCAGGTGCTTGCTTCCGAATAAGAACATGTAGGTCTGGGCAAAAGGGCTGAGCTGGTAGTGGACACTGACATCGGCCCCGGTCCCGTTGAAGGCCATCTCCACCCGTTCAAGGCGGATGTAATCCCCCTCACTGAACTCTCCCGTTTTTACCACCGGAGATAAATTAATTGCGAGCAGGGTGGCCGAGATGAGAATTGCGATTGTGATTATCGCTCTGGTTTTCATATCTGTGGGCAGTATTGTTTTCTTCTTTAATATTTCTTTCCTGCTTTTGTTTCTAATTTCTTTTAACCCTTTTCCTGTTTAACCCGCTTCCTTTCTCTCTGAAAGCCCGATTAATTCCGATCCTTTTTTCTTCAGCTTTCCTTTTCGCAATTTTCCTCTTCCAGTGTTCCTTTTTCCCGCAGTTCCCCCAGCTTTTTGAGAGTCATCTCATAATCAGCCCGGTACTCCGGATGTTCGGGTTTTCCGGCAAGCAGTTTTCCGCGGACCCTGAGGGCCTCTTCCAGGTGGGTTTCGGCCTCTTTCCTTTTTCCGGCCTTTCCCTCCAGAAGCCCGAGGTTCATGTAAGCCGTCCCGAGACAGGACTGATAGGTACTGTTTTGGGCCTCCTTTCCAGGGAGTTTCCCATAAGTTTCAAGGGCCTCTTTGAAGTGCCCTTCTCCTTTTTCATACTCCCCGAGGTTTGAACAGAGGTTTCCCAGGTTATTCGAAATCATGCCGAAGTGGGCCATGTAAGCAGGGGTTTCCGGCTCCTGAGAAAGCATGTTTCTGGTTGCCTCAAGGGCCTTTTCGAAGTGTTCCCCCGCCTTTTCCGGCCTGTTCTGTTCCCGGTGAAGAATCCCCAGGTTATTGTTCACGGCCGCAACACAGGTCTGGGCCCTCAGGCTCCCGGGTTCTTCCGCAAGCATTTCATCCGCGACCTTCGAAGCCCTTTCGTAAAGCTTGAAAGCTTCCGCATGTAGCCTCAGGGCCTGCGTAAAACTCCCTTTTGTGTAGCAAACATCGTACACCGTCCGGGGGTCTCCCGATTCTTCCGCGAGCTTTTCGGCCTCGGAAAGGACCTTCAGTGCCTCGTTATATTTGAATCCGTCAATCAGGCCCGAAGCTTTCTCAAGCAACCGGGCGGCCCTGTCAATTTTCTGTCTGGACATGAGATACAGTTCCGTGTTATATTTTTATATATGTTTTGATTTCCATCTCCCTTTTTTTTCCGGGGAGGCCTGTCGGGAGGGGCCGGGCAGGGGGACTTTCCGCAAAAAATCTAAATAGAGCAACTCCCTCATATTCCTCAGTAAATCTTCAAGAGGTAAAAAATGTCAAAAATAAACTTTGTCTGTCCCAAGTGCGGAAATGAAGAATGCGAAGTCGGAGAACTCCACGCCACCAGCGGAGGCCTGAGCAAACTCCTCGACATCCAGAACAAAAAATTCACCCATGTAACCTGCACCCGCTGCAAGTACACCGAGTTTTACAAGGCCAGCAG
>JAQVBP010000136.1 GCA_028690255.1 Methanosarcinaceae archaeon | reverse complement strand
CAAGATTCCACATATAGTTCAGGTTCTTAAGAAAGGAGGGCAGATTAAGCATATTCTGAAGGGGAATAAGGCACGGAAAGAACAATCTATCATGGGTAATTCCAAAAAAAGATGATTTTTGATATAATGTATCTTGATGTCTAATTATGTGCTTAGAGTTAAACACATAATTCTTTTGGCCGTATTTTATATATTTACGAGGAAAATTTATAACTTTGCCAGCCATCTATAGAAGATCCGTATGAAAATAATGGGTTTGGTTGTTACTAAATATCAGAAACAAAGATTTTTATAATACAAATGCAATGTGGTGTTACTAACATTTCAAAAACTACTACTCTACAAAGCCCGGCGCTGTTTGGAGGACTCATGAATTTATGAATAGAACCAATGATACGCATTGCTCTTTCGATGTTTATAATAACAATAATACAAGTACTCAGGCAAAGTTTCGTCAATATCATTCGAGAAAAATCTTTTTTTTGGCCGGCGTATCGGCAATGATTGTTCTTTTGGTCGGTATTGCAGCAGCCTACGGCTCCTATGATCTCCCCCTTGGCGAGGTCTACAGAATCATCGGTAGTGGGATCATTGTAAGAATATTTCCGAATTTAACTCTTCCTGAATCTACTGCCAGCACCATAATCTGGGAGCTCCGCCTTCCCAGAATCTGCATGGCAGTCGTCTCAGGTGCAAGTCTCGGGGTTGCCGGTGCAATTATGCAGGGGGTGCTCCGCAATCCATTGGCCGAACCGTTTACTCTTGGCATCTCTTCTGCTGCCGCAATGGGGGCATCCCTGTCGATCATCGGGGGGATAAGGTTTTTTGGATCCTACAGTGTGGTGATCAACGCCTTCATCTGCGCTTTCCTTGCAACCCTGGTCATCTACACTATCGCAAAAAGCAAGGGCATGACCCCACAGACAATTATCCTCTCCGGTATTTCCATCATGTTCCTGCTTGACGCCGTCACATCCTTCATGCAGTATCTTGGCACTGCGCAGCAAGTTCAGGCAGTAGTCTTCTGGATGATGGGGAGTATCTCGGTTGCCGGCTGGGATACTGTGTTCATCGTCTTTCTGATTGCCCTGGTTTCTATTCCATATCTGATCTACAAGGCTTCTGATATCACTATCATCGGGGCCGGGGATGAGACCGCCCACAGCCTTGGGGTCAATGTGGAGAAAGTCAGAATGCAAACCCTCGTATTTGGGGCCCTGCTCACAGCTGCAGTTACTGCATTCTGCGGGATCATAGGGTTTGTCGGCCTGCTCTCCCCGCATATTACAAGGATGATCATCGGAGGAGACAACCGTTACGTTATTCCGGGGTCCGCCATGGTCGGGGCAGTTCTTCTCCTTGGGGCAGACACAGTGGCAAGAACTATTCTCGCCCCGATGATCCTCCCGGTCGGGATCATGACCGCTTTTGTTGGAGTTCCGTTTTTTATGTACCTGTTTATGCGTAAGGGGAAGGAACCATGTTAAAAGTTGATATCAATCAGGTATCCTTCAGTTATCCTGGTGCGGACATACTCCATGATGTGACTTTCCAGATGGAGTCCGGAGAGATAACCGGCATCGTCGGCCCGAATGGTTCCGGAAAGAGCACTCTGATTAAGTGTATAGATACAATCCTTAAGCCAAAGGGCTCCATTCTTCTCGACGGAACAAATGTTCTGAAGATGGATTCAGTCGAACGTGCTCGTAATATCGGCCTGGTTTCCCAGTATGGAACCAGTCCGATGGATTCAACCGTCTTTGAGACCGTGCTTATGGGCAGGAGACCACACTCGGCCTGGAGGATAAGGGATGAAGACATAGACAAGGTTGCAGAAACCCTGGAAAGTTTTGGTATCGAAGATATGGCTATGCGGAATTTTGCCAGTCTCTCCGGGGGGCAAAAGCAGATGACCATGCTTGCCCGTGCGATCTGTCAGGAGCCCGAGTTTCTTCTTCTGGATGAACCAACCTCCGCCCTGGATATCAAAAACCAGCTTGAAGTGCTTGATATCGTACGAACCCTTGTAAAGGAGCGAAACATGGCAGCTATCATCGCCATCCATGATCTGAATCTCGGCGCCCGGTACGCAGACTCAATCGTGATGCTCAGAAAAGGTGTGGTCTTTTCTAAAGGAAAGGCAGCCGAACTCTATACTCCGGAGATGATCGAGGAAGTATACGGTGTGAAAGCCGTGGTACTGGAAGTGCTCGGAAAACCTCATGTAGTTCCTGTAAGCTCGATGAAAAACCTCCCTCTGATCAGGCAGAGTAAGTCTCTTAAGGAGAATTCCATCAAATGATAGATCTCGAAGAGCCTTGCACTTTAAGCCGGAAGCCGGAGTCACCTCTTGAACAGTTCCTCTCCATTTTTATTGACCTTAAGCTTGTCCGGCTCATCCCCGGACTTGGATGGTGCGTGGGGCGCACCTTTACCGCAGCCCTGGTCAGCTCGGGTGCCTCAATTCTCCTCATGTTCTTTGTAAGCCTTTTTATTTCGGCGGTTATCGATGGGAAATCCCCTGCAGATATGGCTCCGGTCGGGGTTGCAATGGTATCCATGTTGTTCCTGAGAATAGTAGCAGAGATGTTCAGGGAACGCTCCACCCATGCCACGGCAGGAGTAATGAAGGAAGCTCTTCGCTCTAAAATATATAATAAATTTCTCAAGCTCGGACCGGCATATACAGACAAGAATGAATCCGGATCTATTGCCACAATATTCATAGAGGGAACCGAACAGCTGGAGCAGTATGTTTCATATTATATTCCCTATATTCTCCTCTGTATCCTGATCCCTTCCTCCCTTTTTGTTGCGTTTGCCGT
The DNA here is from genome assembly GCA_028690255.1 of Methanosarcinaceae archaeon. Lineage (GTDB taxonomy): Archaea > Halobacteriota > Methanosarcinia > Methanosarcinales > Methanosarcinaceae > JAQVBP01. The sequence goes on along the minus strand of JAQVBP010000136.1, from coordinate 5,079 downwards.
TCTGGTGGATTTTACCACCGCATGTATCCTGCTTGCTTTCGTGCCCCTGGTTCCTCTGGGTATCATGCTCTCAAACCGGCAAAAAAGGCTGAAGGATGCCAATGTCTGGGATGAATTCAAGACATTAAGTGCATTTTATACAGAAAGTCTGCAGGGCCTGCCAACACTGAAACTCTTTAACCGGCACGAGAAACGAGCAGATGAGATAAGAATACGCTCTGAGAATTATGGCCATACCTATATACGCAGACTTAGGATAGGAATTCTGGTTAGTTTCATCGCAGACATGGTTCCGTATCTCGGATACGGGTCTGCCTTACTCTATGCCTGTGTTGGCATGAGCAGGGGTACAATGCGGACCGAACAGGTGATGTTTGTCCTTCTGCTCGGCCCTGTATTCTATGAACATGTTATCCACCTCGGTATGTATTACCATAACAGCGTCAATGCGAAGAATACTATTAGTTCAATAATTGAACTACTTGACACGCCCCCACTCATCGCCGGTCCGGAAAAATCAGAACTGAAATCCCTTCTGCCTCCGATGACTATCAGGTTCGATGGGGTCTCTTTCGGGTATGAACCTGACCGAACGGTACTCAAAGACTGTTCTTTTACCGTGGGGGCAGGGGAAATGGTTGCTCTGGTAGGGGGATCGGGGGTCGGGAAGAGTACTGTTGTAGATCTGCTTTTTAGGTACTATGACCCGGAGAAGGGGAGCATCGAGATAGCAGGTATGCCTATCAGGGATATCCCGCCGGAGCTTCTAAGGCAGAATCTCTCCCTGGTTTCCCAGGATACCTATCTGTTCTATGGAACCATTCGGGAGAATCTGCTCTTTGGAAGGCCGGATGCACCGGAGGAAATGGTGAATGAAGCCATTGAGGTCTCAAGTCTGGATGATTTCATAAGCACACTTCCCGCCGGGCTTGATACGATGGTCGGGGAGAGGGGACTTTGTCTCTCTGGCGGGGAACGGCAGCGGATTGCAATCGGAAGAGCGGTACTTAAGGATGCACCTATCCTTATTCTGGATGAGCCGACAGCAAGCGTCGATGCCGCAAGTGAACTGCATATCAGAAATGCATTACAAAACATACAATCAGGCCGGACTGTTCTCGTGATTGCCCACCGGCTGTCGACTATCCGTAATGCTGATTGTATTCTGGTGATGGAGGATGGGGGCATCATAGAATCAGGAACACACGAAGAACTGATGAGCCTAGGCGGAAAATACGCAGATCTGGTTCGGGCCCAGGAAATAGCAGAAGGAACTAACTTATGAAAACAGGGAATATTATTACCAGGCTATATGAAGCCGCAAGACCCCAGATACCGATCATTTCCATTGCAGTCCTCACCGAGATCCTGAAGTACGGGGTTACTCTCTGGATCGGGCTTCTCGGAGTTGAACTGCTCAGGATGGCAAGAGCAGGCGCAGATCCGGATATGCTCATCCCTACAGGGGTTTTGATCCTGGTTCTTGCCGTTTTAAGGGGGGTTTTCGGCTACCTGAGTCCTTACCTGAGCCATGTGGGTTCATACCGCTTGCTCGCTGTTCTCCGGGACCAGTTCTATCGGACCATTGAACCTCTTGCCCCTGCTGTTATAATGCATCGCCGTACCGGGGATATGGTCTCGGTGGCAGGGAATAACATAGAGACCCTTGAACTCTTCTTCGCCCATACGATAGCCTCCATGGCGACGGCGATCATCGTTCCTTTCATGGTATTCTCTGCTCTTTTCATCATCCATCCCACTGTTGCCTGGACATTCTTGCTTTGCACGTTTCTAATCGCCCTCCTTCCCCGGCTGGCCTTCAGTCTTAATGAAAAGTGCGGAGCGCATCTCCGCTATCTGTTAGCAGATCTGAATTCATTTCTCATCGATACCGCCCAGGGGCTCAGGGAGATTCTGGCATTTTCAAAGTCCAAAGGCAGATACAACAGGGTGATGGAACTGAACAACCGGTATCATGAGGACTACAGGATGTATATCCGGAGGAATTCCTATATTACAGCAGCCCATATCCTGTTCCTTTCAGGCGGGGCCATCCTGCTTCTTGCAGTCTCCTCTCTGCTCAGCAGTGCAGGTGAGATAGACCCCCTCAATCTTCCAATTGTGTTTTTATTCGCATCTGTCGGCTTTAGCTCAATGGCAAATATTGTAGAGATTTCAAAGCAGTCTGGCTTGACTTTTTCAGGTGCAAAACGGCTGTACGAACTGATGGATCTGACACCCGATGTAAAGGAGCCGGATCACCCTGTGAATCCTGAAATTCTTGAGCCCGCCATCTCTTTTGAGGATGTTTCATTCGGGTACCAGCCGGATAAGCCGGTGCTACATGCAATTGACTTTGAAGTTCCGAGAGGAAAGACAGTTGCTATCGTTGGAATGACCGGAGCGGGAAAGACCACCATAACCCATCTTATAATGCGATTTTGGGATCCTGATACCGGAAAAATCCTGATAGGCGGGTATGACTTAAGAGAGCTTTCCCTATCCAGGGTCCGGGGTGCCGTATCCATGGTTTCCCAGGATATCTTCCTGCTGAACACTTCAATATTAGAAAATATCAGGCTTGGGCGGGCTGATGCAACCGATGAGGAAGTGATAGCCGCAACAAAGATCGCCAGGATTCATGACTTTATCTTAGCTCTTCCAAATGGCTACCAGACCCCTGTCGGAGAGAGGGGGGTCAGGCTGTCGGGAGGGGAACGCCAGAGGATTGCCATTGCCCGGGCCCTGCTGAAAAATGCCCCCATACTGATCCTTGATGAAGCCTCCTCAGCGCTTGACACCTGCACCGAGCTCGAAATAAGGGAGGCACTGTGGGAACTTTGTAAAGGAAAGACCCTCCTTGTGATCGCTCACCGGCTCTCAACCGTTGCCCGCGCCGACAAAATCCTGGTTCTCGAGGAGGGGAGGATCATTGAAGAAGGGACTCATAAGGAGCTCCTTAGAAAAAACGGGGTTTATGCATCACTTATTGAGGCACAAAAGATCTGATAATTAGCATTTATCGGCCAAACAGAGAACGTTGAAACCCTCTCATATTTTAGATAGTGGTGTGGCATGTAGCTGATTGGCGGATTCCATAAACTGTTTTTTATTATGAGTTACGCACTTGAGATGTAAAACCAAGCACATGAAGCCTTATCAAAAGGATCGTGCTTTATACAGTTTGGTGTTTCATGCTACTGGTTTTTAGTCCAACTGCGTAAGTCCTATTATCTTTTATATGCCGCGAGGTCTCTGACAAATGATGTTAGACAGAAAACAGTATGTCACAAGAATCAAATGCCTGCTTGCAATTGACTGGATAGAGACGTGTGCATAAGCCTGAAAAGTGGTCTATTGTCTGAATAATGGGAAAATTGCTCGCAGTGCAAATAGTCGCAAAATAAAGGATTAATGGAATAAACGAGGGTCTGCGAAAGCTGCATGGTGCATTTTTGGGCGGAGAGGGTGGGAAAATACCCTCTCCTGTCTTTCGCAGAACTGAAGACCTTCCTCCTATTAACTATAGATGAAATTCCTGGAAATTAGGAAATATCCGGATAGATAAAGAGTCCATCCTTCTTAACATCCATATCCGGTAGTTTGAGGAAGTCGGTTACATATTTTTGGTGAATCTCATAGGGGTCCATATCAGCCAGTTGATCCGGACACAGGGCCTTTGATATGTACAATGCTCCAAGGCAGTTGCTGTGGGAGACAATGTTTACATCAACCAGGTACACCTTGTTATTTTTCACTGCATCTATAGAGCCAAAGCCAGGCATTGCTTTGATTTTATCAAGTTCGGCCTGGGCTACAGCCCTGTCCGTAAAACCATAACCCAATGCTACATCAAAGTCTTCCATCACGATCACCTCAGGGTTCTTCATAATAATCACCTCTGGATCGATCTCGAAGTAGGACGCAGTATCCATGATGTTTCCTTTTGTGTCTTTTGTATCTCTGGTCATGGTGTTTGCACCAAGGAATTGCAGCGTCTTGATCGTCGGGCATTCATCGCCTCCACTTCCGAGTGCCCCACCTTTTCTTGGATACAGGTAGATCACTTTTGCTCGTTCATCCTCATCCAGGTCGGCAAGTTTATCGTGAATATTACCTAAGGTCTTTCCCATCCAGTCTACGTATCTGTTGGCAGATTCCGGGGAGCCGCAAAGATATCCGAGCATCTTTCCGTACCCTAAACTATTCTGGATATCTCCATGATAGATCATACTCAAGGGAGTTAAGCCGGTTTCTTTCATCTTATTCATCATTTCTTCATCAAAGTACTGATTATTCACGACCAGGTTCGGTTTTAAGGCTACAATGGCCTCTATATCCGGTTCCGTTGCATCGCCGACATTCTTCATCTTACTAATCTCGGGAAGAATAATGCTCCGGGCAACAGTTTCTTTATCAATTCCGACAATCCTGTCTCCGATTCCCAATACCTGAGCATTCTCGGCGATCATTTTGTCCAGCGAAACTATACGTTCAACAGGGGTCTTGACCCTTACAGGATTACAGTAGGAATCTTGCACAATTATTTCTGTTGCAGTTCCATCAATGATTGCCTTCACCTGTTCAATGTCCTTGCTGTCCGTCTTTCCGTCGAGGTTAGCATCTGCAAGGGGTGTTGGGTCAGCTTTTCCTGCTACAATCTGTTCTATCAGATCGATGTCTTGCTGATCGATGTTCATATCCCCATTAGCATTTCCATAGATGAAAAGTGTAAAATCCATTCCTGTAGCGGAGGGAGTGTTGATGGGTTTTTCATTATCCGAACTCATGGAGACTTTCATAACTCCGGATACCAGGATCAACGCCACTAGAACGATACCAATATATAAATACTTGTTATTTTTTTCCATTATTTTTCCTCAGTACACATAAGATTTACGCTATAAATAACAGTTAGTTCTGTAAATTATGATAGATTATATTTTCTTTATTCTTAACAATAAAAAGAAACATGGAATTTTTTTGAACAGCTGGCAAAAAAAATAAATGCCCATATTTGTCTTAATTTTTCGCTGTTGTCTCTTTTTTGTTTTTCAAATTCGTCAAACTACCGTGGAT
>JAQVBP010000135.1:5484-7922 GCA_028690255.1 Methanosarcinaceae archaeon | reverse complement strand
GTACAAAAACCTGGTTTAGGGGCATGATTGTTGCATAAAAAATAAAAAAAGTAGGCTCTTCTCCGTTCTCTGTGTGTAAGATGGAGTTCAATTAAAGACCGTGTTGGTTTTTGTAATGGATAATTACTCAAAAAAGCGAGGAGCCAAAAAAAGTCAATGGAAGTTCCTTGGGTATTTTTGACAAGTGAACTACACGAAGCTAAAAAATATAAAAATTGTCGGGGGGTGAATCAATTAAAGCTTCAGTCCCGAAATTCCCTGTCGGATAGAATCCGAGGATTTTTGAAGGGTTTTGAGCTGGGCTCCACTAAGTTCGAGTTCCAGGACCTCTTCCACTCCACCTGCTCCTATTTTTATGGGCACCCCGAAGTATATGCCTTCCTGCCCGTACTCTCCCTGTAGATAGGCAGAGGCCGGGATTATTCTCTTCGAGTCTTTAAGGATGGCTTCCACCATTTTTACAATGGCGGCCGATGGGGCATAAAAAGCGCTTCCTCTCTTGAGGAGCTCGACAATTTCGACTCCCCCTTGCACGGTCCGCTGCACCAGCCTGGAAATCGCCTCTTCTGAGAGCAATTCCGGCAGGGGAATTCCGGAAACCGTGGTATACTGTGGAAGGGGCACCATCAGGTCTCCGTGGCCTCCTATGACCATAGCCTCCACGTCCCTCCTCGAACAGTTGAGTTCCTCGGCAATGAAACTTGCAAACCGGCCCGAGTCCAGGGCTCCGCTCATCCCGACGACTTTTTCGGATTCAAAGCCGCTTGCTTTCAGGGCCACATAGGTCATGATGTCAAGGGGGTTAGTTACATTGATTATCATGGATTCCGGGGCGTATTTTGCGATGTTTGCAGCTACATCCTTTATAATCCCCGAATTCGTACTTATCAGGTCTTCCCGGCTCATCCCCGGTTTCCGGGCAATTCCTGCGGTGATAACTACCAGGTCGGAGCCTGCAATGTCCGCATAATCGTTACTGCCCGTAATATCAGTATCGTATCCCATTATCGCTCCGGCCTGCATAAGGTCAAGGGCCTTTCCCTGGGGCAGTCCCTCCACAACGTCGGTCATGACGATTTCGCCAATTTCCATTTCAGCAAGCCGCTGAACAGCAGTCGCTCCAACATTCCCCGCACCAATTACAGAAATCTTTGCCATTAATTTTACACCTGCAGCTTAGAGTTTTCTTTTAAACCCTGTCATTATTATGAATTATTATCGGTCTTGTTTAATTGTCTATGCTGATTTTATTGCCTTTACATTATTATTTTGATATTTATCTTTTTGTTCTCATTATTCTTTACCAGGTTTACGGGGGTCTGTTGACTCCCTGCCGTATGTTGTTTTCTCCCAACGCAGTTTTTCTCATACAGTCTTCCTAATGCAGTTCCTCTCATGAAGTCTCTCTTACCAGGCCATGCAGCAGGTGTTTCCCGTGCTACCCGGGAAGAATACGACATGTATTTCTCCATTACCTGTTCCATAGGAGGGAATAGCTTCCGTCTATTTCACAGGCCCCCTCATAGACAGTTCCGGCTTTGACGGAACTGGCAGGGAGAAGTAGTTGGCATCCAAAACATCATTTTTATTAAACATTACTTTCATTGTTGAATTAGAACATGCTTGCAAATACCTATATTCATATTCAGGGCGTGGGAAAAACGCTCGAACAAAAAATCTGGGCTTCCGGGGTCAGAAACTGGGGTGAATTCCTTGAAAAGGAGGAAGAACTCCCCATCTCCCCTGCAAAGAAATTCCGGATTCTGGAAGGAATAAAAGCGTCTTCCGAAAGGTTGGAGGCCAGAGACTACTGTTATTTTTCCCGGGCTCTTCCCTCTGCCGAGCACTGGAGGGCTTACCCCAGGTTTTCGGATTCCGTGGCTTTTGTGGATATTGAGACCACGGGGCTTTCTCCTGGCAGGGATTGCATCACCGTTGTAGGGATTTACGACGGGAAGGAAGCAAAGACCTTTGTAAAGGGAATCGATCTGGATGAGATTGTTGATGAATTTGCAAAATACCGGATGCTGGTCTCCTTTAACGGGGCCCGTTTTGACCTTCCTTTCATAAAATCCGAGTATCCGGAAATCGAGTTTGACCAGCTCCACATTGACCTTATGTACCCCCTGAGGCGTATCGGGTACAGTGGAGGGTTAAAACATATAGAAAAACTCCTTGGCGTCTCCCGCAGTGCGGACACGGAGGGGATGAGCGGGTTTGACGCGGTCCGCCTCTGGAGAAAATATGAAAGGGGGGATCGGAAAGCCCTTGAACTGCTCCTTAAGTACAACAGGGAAGATATCGTAAATCTTAAACCGATTATAGAACTGACCTATCCGGAAATGGTTAAAAAGGCCCTTGAAAACTGCGGGTATTGAGTTCCGGGTACTGAACGTTCGATATCGGGGTTTGGGCACTGGTTTTCGGGAACAGTTTTC
>JAQVBP010000135.1:0-5384 GCA_028690255.1 Methanosarcinaceae archaeon | reverse complement strand
TAAATGGCATTTTTTTGTAAAAGGATCTTTACCGGGGTTTTTCATTTTATCCGTTTTCTTACTTGCTCATGTTTTTAATTTAATTCCATAATTTGTAATTCATTAATTTTGATATGTTGCAAAGGTTGATATAAGAGGGGAAATTCAATGACAGCAACTTTGAAGTTCGGGAATAAAATTTCGATTGCGGACGTGAGAAAACTCTCTGCCATGAAAGACGTTGTTTTTGACAGGGACTGGTTTTTGAAGGCCGAAGACCGGGAGCTTTATTATATGTTCCGGGACCTTGCTAAAAACGATTCGGACCTTGAACTTATAAAGGCCCGGCACCTCAGGTACGACATTACCCGGATCCCTGCCGGAAGGCTTGGGTCGGAGTATGTCAAGACTCTCGGGCACTATCATCCCGAAGTCACCGGGACCGGGGTTTCCTATCCCGAACTTTATCAGATACTTGAGGGTTCGGCGACCTATCTCCTTCAGAAGCGGGCGAAGGGTAGGGATGATATAATCGAAGATTTCGCAGTGCTTGAGGCAGCGGCCGGGGATTGCGTGCTGGTCCCTCCGGGCTATGGGCACATTACCGTAAACGTCTCCGACGAGGAACTTACGATGGCAAACTGGGTCTGCCGCGATTTTTCTTCCATCTATGCTCCTATAGGAAATCTCGGAGGAGCCGCCTATTATCTGCTTGAGGCGGGTTTTGTTAAAAATTCGAGGTATAAGGATATGCCTCCTGTCCGCTACCTGAAGCCCGGGGACTTTTCGGAGCTGGGACTGGGTTCGGGTAAAGATATGTATGACCTCGTGCTTGATGAAGATAAACTCGGATTTTTAACAGCTCCCCAGGATTTTATCTCCTTCTTTGAAGGCGTGCTGGAGTCAAGCACTCCTGAGCTTAAGACTCAGGAAACTGTCTAAGACCCGGGTTGGCCGGATAATTGATCTGGAGTTTCGAAAAGAAGAGGTACATGAGGGGTTCACCTCCCTGTACGCCTTGGCCTTGATCTGATGCTGCTTTCCTGATGGCTTTCTTTTAAGGATGGCTCTCTTTCCAGGATACCTGCTCCTTCAGTTCATGCTGCCTGGTTTTTGCCTGATGTGAGTGGTGGTCTCTATAAAAATCTGGGATGGGGCAACTAACACATAAATTATAATAGGTATTAATACCTTGAAATGGTCAAGAGGTACATAAGATGGAAAAAAATGGTTACTGCATTCAATTCATGTCATCGAGGATCAGGGATCTCATGTTTCGGACCACCTTTGATCCGAAGACCATGGAAGGGGACGTCATACTCAACGTTTCTATGATTGATAGGGAAGATCTGGACGATGTACTTGGAATCTTCAAGATGGTTATCTCAAGCGGGCTTTCCGTAAGTCCCTATTTAAAAGTCATCTCCGAAGGGGAGTCCATAGGGGATCTCAAAGTCGAAAAAGGAAAAGTGGGAATAGGGTCCGTATGCAGTGTAACCATTGACGGGGTTCTGTTAAAGGCCGGTATTCCCATAAACCCGAAACTCGGGGGGGTTGTCCAGATAAAGAACGGAATTCCGATCCGTTTCACGGACGTGCTGACCTATGCGAGCACAACCGTGGACCCCCTTGAAGTCCTGATGTCCCAGGGCATCACTTCGGTTTCGGAGATGCTCCGGAGCGGGTCAGGTAAGATCCTGGCCAATCTCAGGGAAGCCCCCATGATTGCAAGAGACGGTATAGAAAGCTGTTTATCCGATATGATGGAGGCGGGTTTCAGTGGCATCCTGGAGGTGGGTGAGCCGAACACCAGGGTTCTGGATGTGCCTGTAGAAAGAGACCACATGGGAATTGTCGTTATTGGCGGGACAAACCCAATGGCAGTTGTTCAGGAGTACGGGATTCATATCGATACGAGTGCGATGTCGCAGCTTATCCCCTTTAAGGAAATGGTCCGTATTGAAGACCTGGTCTGAAGTTCAGGTCAGGTTTCATATCCGGATTTTGGGTCTGAGGTTCGAGCCGGTTGTGTTAGAAAGAGGTCGAGAAGAACTCATCCCTCTTTCATTTCCTTCTCCCGGGTCCTTTCGGATCTTATTCTCTTTATCAAGTCTGAAATTGCGATGTGCGTTTTTATTTTTAACTCTTCAGGGGAAGTCCCCTTCCTCGATGTTTCTAATTGAAAATTAGAAACTCCTGTTAAACCTATGGTTTAACACGACAGCCAAAGGCTGGCAGGGGGGTAGTTCGCTCTGAAATTGTTATGTATGCTTTCATTTTTTTAACTGGTTTCCTATAAAAGAGTCCAGCTTCTGCGTAAATTCGTCTCTCGTTCCTTCGGGAATCGTGGCCCCTGCGGCAATATCGTGCCCGCCTCCGGCTCCTCCCACCTCGGCCGAGATCTTTTCCATGGCTTCCGAGAGGTTTACTCCTCTTCGGATAAGGTCCTGGGTGGCCCTGGCCGAGACCTTGATTCCGCCGTCGGTGTTTGCAAAGGCGATGATAGGCAGGTTCCGGTTAGAAACGATTGTCGAGCTCATGCCTGCGATGATGCCCACTATGGTCTCCTTGATCTCCGAGCCCGCATTGAAGTACTGAATGTTTTCAAGCTCGGTCACACCTTCTTTTTTGACGTACACAAGCCCGTTTACCAGGTTCTGCCGGTGTTCCGCAAGCAGCTTGCGGGCGTCCTCATAAGCTTCTTCCCTGTTGCCCATGCAGACGGCAAGCCCGATCTCGGCATGGTCGTAACGGGCGGTTGCGTTCAGGAGGGTCGCGTACTCGGAAGCGTCCCGCATTTCCGTGCCTTCGCGTTCCTTGAGGAGCTCGTAGACTTCTCCCACAAGGCGCTCTATTTTGTAGGTTGGAAGCCCCAGGTGCAGGCAGTACTGGACAAGGCCCGAGACGAGTTTCTGTTTTTCGGGGGCTTCCAGCTCGATCCAGCGCCTCCACCTTTCTTCCTTGCTGAAGCGGACCCCCCGCTCCTTTAAAAATTCAATACAGGCGTCCTCGTCGCCCGTAAGGCCCGGCAGATAGGGGTCGGATGAGTATTGCAGGAGTTTGAAGATGGGGCGGGTCTGTTTCCCGAAAAGGGTCAGGTCCTTTTTATGTCGGAGGACCCCTGCTTCGACACCCTCCTCCAGAATTTCCCGGTTTATACCCGTAAGCTGTCCCATTTTCAGGTGCTGCATGTCTCCTACCGCCCCGACAATTGCAAGGTCTGCAAGGTCCCGGTTTTTCCCGAGGGCCGAGGCCAGGATATAAGTCGTGCCGGACCCGCTCAGTTCGTAAGACCCGTTTGCTCCGAAGAGGTGAGGGTTTAAGTGCAGTTCCGGGAATTCGAGTTCTCCCTGGGGGCGGTGATGGTCCGAGACAACGGCCCGGATGCCCCGGGCTTTCATGGGCTCGCACATGCCGCTTCCCAGGTCCGTGAAGATCACAAGCCCGGGGTTTTCATCGGCGATTTTGTCAAGGGTCGTTTCATCAAGCTGTTTTACGAAACGGGTGCTGTATTCTATCCCGGCACGTTCAAGGGCCGTGCAGATGATTCCCGCAGAGCTCAGCCCGTCGGCGTCAATATGGGAGACCACATGGACTGACTTCTGGGATTTGATCACTTCGGCACATTTGCCCGCCCTTTTCCTGATATTTTCCATTTGTTCTGTCATCTTTCTCCTCTTCCGCAGATTTCGTGGTTCCCTTTTTTACGTCCCATTTTCCCCATTTCCGTATTTCATCCCCATCTATTTTCGTATTCCATCCCACCTATTTTCGTATTCCATCCCACCTATTTTCGGTTTTTATTATCTCTTTTTCAGGCCCCTTTTAATTTCCCTGTTTTAGCCCTCATTTCCAGTTAAGGGGTTCGATTAAGTATGCTTTCCCCTGTCTTTTTATTTCCGGGAATTCCCGGATTTCCCGGACGGTATACTTGAGGGCTTCGTTTCGGTATCGCTTTTCCAGTTCTTTCCAGGGGATTATGTAAGCCTCCCTGCCGTGCCCCATCCCCATCCTGAGTTCCACGGCCAGGAAACCTTTTCTTCCTGATTTTTTCAGGTAATCCGAGATTCTTTCAATCTGGTGGGTCCCGTTTTTGTCCACCGTAAAATGCTGGGTAAAATACAGTGCATTTGCCCCCTTTTCCACTGAGATACTCTTGCATTCGATTCCCATATAAAAGTCCGGGTTCAGGGAGTCCACAAGTACGTCCAGAAACTGAGGGGTGAACCTGTGCTGTTTTAACCGGTACGAGATGGCTTTTATTTCATTTTCTTCAATGTATTTATTAAATGAGCGTACCAGCATGCGTTCGAATTCTGTCATAAGATCCCCTGTTATCTTTTGTGCTATTTTTTAAAAAATGTGTAGGTTATTCGCCCCTGGAACAACCTGGAAATCTCCAATTAAAATTTAAGGTAAGGAGCTGAAAATCAAAAATCAAAAATCAAAAATCCAATACTAAAATTAGAAATCGGTGTTTGGTAGAGGGGGTCTCCTCTTATTCCCCGCCCACCTATCAATAGAAAAGATGAGCCAGTCAGAACTCTGATCCCTGACCGGGCTCATTATGAGCTTTGAACTCAGTTTGCCATGATGAAGCTTACGAAGTCCGGGCTGAGCCTGGTCTCCCTCACGAGCCTGTCGATGGTGTCTTCATCGGAAAGGCCCTCGCCCTTGAGTTCCTTTATGCGGTCAAAGACATTCTGTGAGACTTCGGAGTATTCGTTGATGTCTTTCCTGTGGCCCCATACGTCCCCTTCAAGCAGGGCAATGTTCTGCATGGAAAGGTACATCTGAGCTGAGCTGGAAATCGTCCTCTTGTAGGAGCTTGGGATGTGGATGGCTTTGATCCCCGGGCATTTCATGATAAGTTTAAATATGTCCTTGTTTGAAGGTCTGAATGCGAGGTGGACAATTTCTTCTTCGTTTTTTAATGTGTCAATTTCATCTTTTGAACTTACAACTCTAATCTTCATTTTTATCACCATTCTTTTTCAGGGTTTGATCTTTTTCCCTATATTATGTTTTTTGGGTTTTGGGTTTTGGGTTTTGGGTTTTGGGTTTTTGGGTTTTCAAGCTCGATTTTTTATATTGGATGAGAATCTTTAGAGCCTGTGTCTTTTAATTTTTAGGGTTTTTAAGTCAGCCGTTTATATGTGGAACTCAAGTTGTTTTTTACATTATATAAGAACGCAGCAGAAAACCCATGAGTCTTATCTCATGGTTAGTTGACTCATGCTGGATTCGGTTTTGTTCCTGGCATAAACAGTATGACGGTGAAGATATTACATTCTTATTATTTTTTATATTTTGTGAAAGCAGGTATACTCTAAACATATCATACTATTTAAGATTTTTCTGTCATATTCTGGCAAAGATATTATTTAGATGAATTTTATTTAGGA
>JAQVBP010000134.1:1815-8045 GCA_028690255.1 Methanosarcinaceae archaeon | reverse complement strand
GGAACACCCAACTCCAAAACGTCGCATCCTCCGTCGATCAAAGCCCTGGCGACCTCGATCGAATCCGGCAGGTTCGGATCACCGGCAACGGTGTATCCGACGAAACTGGGTTTCTCAAACGCTGACAGGACCCGCTCTTTTCCGGATTTTGTCGACATTACTCCTCACCCCCAAACATCTTCGAAACCGACGCGACATCCTTATCCCCTCTTCCGGAAAGGCAGATGATCACAACATCATCACGGTCAAAGGTGTCTTTGTTTTTAAGAACATACGAAACCGCATGGGCCGATTCGAGAGCAGGGATGATACCTTCCGTTCGGGAAAGATAGGAGAAGGCCTCAAGGACCTCGTCGTCCATCACATAGGAATACTCGACACGGTTCATCTCTTTGAGCATAGAGTGCTCGGGTCCAACTCCGGGGTAATCAAGTCCTGCTGAGATCGAGTGGGTCTCCCCGACCTGACCATCCTCATTCTGTATGAGATAGGAGAGTGCCCCATGCAAAACGCCGGGACTTCCAGTATTCAGGGTCGCACCGTTTTCACCTGGCGTAAGAGACCTGCCGCCCGCTTCCACGCCCACCATTCTGACATCGTCATTCAGCATCGGGTAAAACATCCCGATCGCATTTGAGCCGCCGCCGACACAGGCAACAAGCGTGTCCGGGAGCCTTCCTTCCTTTTCAAGACACTGACGTCTCGTCTCCTCGCCGATGACCGACTGGAAATCCCTGACGATCATGGGGAAGGGGTGGGGACCCACGACTGATCCGATCAGATAGTGGGTGTAGTCAACGGTCTTTGACCACTCGCGCAATGCCTCGTTGGTTGCATCCTTCAGGGTCTTCGTTCCGGAACTTACGGGATGGACTTTGGCACCCATGAGCTCCATCCTGAACACGTTCAGTTTCTGTCTCTCGCAGTCTTCTTCACCCATAAACACTTCGACCGGCAAATTCAGCGCAGCTCCGGCAATCGCCGTGGCAACGCCGTGTTGTCCAGCACCAGTCTCTGCGATCAGACGTTTTTTTCCCATGGTCTTCGCAAGTATTGCCTGCCCGAGGGTGTTGTTGAGTTTATGCGCTCCGCCGTGGACAAGGTCCTCACGTTTGAGATAGACCCTGCAGCCGCAGTGTTCAGACATATTTTTGCAGAACGTAAGGGGTGTTTCCCGTCCGGCAAACTCAGTCAGATATGAGGTGAGTTCTTTTTTGAATCCCGGGTCATCCTTTAACCGATGGTATTCACGGTCCAGCTCATAGAGAGCTGCCATGAGTGTTTCGGGGACGAAACGTCCGCCGAATTCTCCATAATATCCTGTTTTTTCTTTCATAATGCAGGTCTCCTGCAATTATCTATAAATTCACGTATCTTTTTTCGATCTTTGATTCCTTTTGACTTTTCGACGCCTGATGAGACATCGACGGCATACGGACGAATATCTCTGATCGCGGCTCCAACGTTTCCGGGAGTGAGTCCGCCGGCAAGGATCACCGGCACGTTCGATCGTGCCGTTATTTTCTCAGCAAAACTCCGATCGTATGCGACCCCTCTCCCGCAGCTCTGATCGATCACGACCGCATCACACTTTTCGGGCGGGATGGTCCCGCCTGATGCGACCCGGTAAATTTTTGTTCCATGATCGGAGGGAACTGAAAGACTCTCTGGTATCTGGATGGCTGTTGGCTTAAGAGAAAGAATAAGCTGCAGATCACTTTGACTTTGGGTGTTGGTAACGCAGATCTTTTCTGTGTTCGGACGAAGGGCAGCGAATATTTCTCTGGCACGACTGATGGGAACGGAACGTTTTGAATCTGAGCAGACAACGACCCCAATCGAATCGGCCCCTTCTTCTTCCGCGATTAACGCATCCCTTACTGTGGTGATCCCGCATATCTTCACGCGCATACAAATGCCTCCAGGGTTTTTTGAGGATCTGCTGATTTCATGAGTGTGGTTCCAATCAGAAACCCGTCACAGAAGTTTTTCAGATCCACAATATCGTCCGGCGTTTTTATGCCGCTTTCTGAGATCACGGTGAGACCAACGTCCCTGAAGATCTTTGAAATATCTTTTGTTTTTCTTGTATCGACCGACATATCATGTAAATTCCTGTTGTTGATCCCCATAAGCTGTGCCCCGGATCGTATGGCATTTTCTGCTTCTTCCTGTGTTCGTACCTCAACCAGAGGTTCGATTCGGAGAGACCTGCAAAGGGAGATAAAATCTGCAAGTCTTTCCTGTAATACATCTGCTATCAGGAGAACGGAGTCAGCCTGTAAGGCATACGTCTCGTAAATCTGTTTTTCATCGACGATGAAGTCCTTTCGAAGTACCGGAAGATGGGTCACGATTTTTGCTCTCTGGAGATTTTTCAGACAGCCCGAGAAGTAGAAAGGTTCAGTCAAAACTGATACGGCACATGCCCCTCCCGCTTCATAGGATCGGGCAAGATCTGCAGGATCTAGTCCTGAGTTAAGGGCCTTGTCAGACGGGGTGGTGTATTTGATCTCAGCGATGACGGCATTTTTCTCACCCCGGTATTTTTTCACGGCGTTGAGGAGGTTTTGAGGAACATGATCCATCTCTTCTGCAGTTTTTTTGATCGAAGGGTCAAGTTGTGCTGCCCTTTTCCGTGAAAGGGCACAGATATCATCAAGGATCATTTCTGCCTCCTGAAAGGAAAATCAGATTTTCCAGTTTCTCAAGTGCATGACCGGAATCGATCGATCTCTCAGCATATTTTATCCCTTCAGCAATACTGGAAGCTTTTTCTCCAAGATAAATTGCGGCCGCGGCATTGAGGATGACAATATCTCTTTTCGGGCCTTCCTCACCTTGCAGAACCGCTGTAATAATCTCTGCATTGTATCCTGAATCTCCGCCAGAGAGACATGAAGCATCAACTCTCGGAAAACCCAAGGATGATGCATCCAGGGAATAACTTCTGACCTGGCCGTTTTGAACCTCCGATATCCGAGTGATTCCGGTCGTCGTTATCTCATCGTATCCGTCTCCGTGAACAACCATCGCCCTTTTTGTTCCCAAAATATTGAGAACTTCAGCGATCTTTTCCGTGAGAGATTCGTCATAGACCCCAAGCAGCTGAGCATCGGCTCCTGCAGGATTTGTGAGAGGGCCGATCAGGTTAAAGAAATTTCTGATACCGATCTCCTTTCTGACCCGGCCGGCATATTTCATAGCAGGATGATGACTTTGCGCAAACAAAAACCCAATGCCGTTCTCATCGATGATCTCCGTTATCCTGTCAGCAGGAAGATCGATCTGAACACCGAGTTTTTCCAGAACATCAGCAGACCCGCATTTACTGGAAGCACCCCGATTTCCATGTTTGACCACCGTTACTCCGGCCCCAGACGCTACAAAAGCGGCGGCCGTACTAATATTGAAGGTGTTCTTTCCGTCGCCTCCCGTGCCGCAGGTATCAACAAGCATGCCGTTTCTTTTCGGGGTGATCTTAACAGAATTTTCTCTCATGACAGAGGCGAAAGCAGCGATCTCGGAACTTGTTTCGCCTTTCATGACAAGAGCAGTAAGAAATGCTCCGATCTGACTATCGGATGCATGACCCGACATGATATCCAGCATTGCCCCTTCCGCTTCAAGAGGGCTCAGATCCGAACGGGTTGAGGCTTTTTGTATGCATTCCGCTATCATCGGACAACTCCCATATCGAGGAAATTTTTCATGATCTGGTCACCCGACTCAGTGAGGAGACTTTCGGGATGGAACTGAAGTCCAAACACCGGATACTTCTTATGGGAAACTGCCATGATCATCCCGTCATCTTTGCTTCTCGCCGAAACAGACAAACATGAGGGGAGAGATGACTCCCCTGCAGCAAGTGAGTGGTATCTGGTTGCAGTGAACGGATTTTTTACCCCCGCAAAGATCCCGTCCGGTTTGTGCAGGATCTCGGACGTCATTCCATGAACGGGCTTTCCTGTTCGTGTGACTCTGCCCCCATAGAAGTGGCATATTGCCTGATGACCAAGACAGATCCCCAGCGTGGGGATCTCTTTTGCATAGGTGTCAAGGATCTCCAAGCAAAGCCCTGAATCCTCAGGTTTTCCGGGACCTGGAGACAGAACGATACGTTCAAACTCCGATGCATCAGGAAGGTCACACCTGCGGTCATTTTTAACAACGATCGGCTCGGCCCCGAGATATCCTATCTGCTGACAGAGATTGTAGGTGAAACTGTCGTAACAGTCGATTACAAGAACGTTCATGCGATCTCACCCGCTGATTCGATGGCGGCCTTCATGCTCGCGGCCTTGTTTTCTGACTCGATGAATTCCGATTCGGGATCGGAATCAGCAACGATACCTGCTCCCGACTGGAAATAGGCAGTTTTGTCTTTTACCACAACAGTTCGGATAAGGATCGCAAAATCCAGATTCCCGTTAAATCCAAGATAACCAACTGCTCCGGCATACAGCCCTCTGGACGTCGGTTCAAGCTCGTTTATGATCTGCATAGCGCGAATTTTTGGCGCACCGGAGACGGTGCCTGCGGGAAAACACGACATGAAGGCATCAAGAGATGTTTTGTTATCTGCGAGGATCCCTTCAACGGTCGATACGATATGCTGGACATGGGAGAATTTCTCAACCGACTTGAACCCGGTCACCCGAACGCTGCCGTATCTGCAAACACGCCCGATATCATTTCTTGAAAGGTCGACAAGCATCAGATGCTCGGCGCACTCTTTTTTATCGGCTAAGAGCTCCTTTTCGAGCGCCATATCCTCTTTTGCATCCTTCCCGCGTTTTCTGGTGCCGGCGATCGGAACCGAGGTGACCTGCCGCCCTTCCACTTTGATAAGCATCTCGGGACTTGCCCCGATGACCTGTTTGTCGGAGAAGTCCATGAAATACATATAGGGGCTTGGATTCAGCCGTCTCATCTGCCGATATAATAGGAACGGATCGTTTTCATAGGAGACGGCACATCTTTTTGAGATGACGGCCTGAAATATATCCCCGTTGAGGATGTACTCTTTTGCGGCTCTCACGAGCTCTTCGAACTCATTTTCCGTGACGTCTGATGTATATTCAGATCTGAGGCCAGACCCGGTTTCAGAGGAAGAAGGCCGTTCTGTTTTTTCAGAGGACACCGCGTTGGAGATGATCTTTTCCATTGAGCTGATCTGCTTGAGAGCAGCTACATATCCAGATTCGATATCTTTCACATCCTCCCCGAATAAAAACCTGAGAATGGTAATTGACCCCTGAACGTGATCGAATACAACATACGCTTCAGGCATCATGAATTCGGCGAGGGGAAATTCCCGCGGTTTTTCTTCAATGCCGGCTACTTCAAGCGTTTTGAGCGCCAGATCATACGAGAAGTATCCGGCAAGACCGCCGGCATATCCGGGGATATCCGGACTTTGATACTCGATACAGCGTAAAAGATCGTTGAGCAATTCCGCTGATATGCCCCTGCCTTCAAGTTCTTCTGCAGGATTGTATTTTCCGGTTATATGCAGATCAGGATCGGCGGTGATATGCATCAATAAACCGGTCCCTATGACTGAGTATCGCGCATTTCGTTCGTTTCCTTCTATCGATTCAAGGAGAAAACCGTATGTTCCTCTAAGAGCCTCATAAACTGATGCCGGTGAGACGCCGGGATCATCAAAGGTATGATACACAGGAATCAGTGTTTTGGCAGATAAAGTATCACTAATACTTTTTACCTCATCTAATGACGGTAAAAACAAGGTCTTACCGCTTTTTCGGGTTATGTCAGTATCCATTCCACCGGCATCACCATCCTGTTGAAGTTGATTTTTGTCATGATTCACAACTAGTGTTGTTTCTTGTACATATATATACATTATTGTACAATTATTTTTTAGAGGGTTTTCAGATCGCGAACGGTGGACCTCTCCGAAAAATTTCAATCAGCCATTTTGAAAGAGAAAGATCGTATCCCCAAAACAAAAATGCTGTTCGCAGCAATACTGGATATGAAAATAACGCGCCGATGAACTCTCGACTTTTATACGAAAAATTGGAAGAAAGCCGTAACCTAAAAAATGAAGCGTGAAGAAAATGATCCTGAGTTGTTGGTAAACAGTGCTGATATGGGGATTCGAACCCCAGTCGCCGGCGTGAGAGGCCGGCATGATTGGCCACTACACTATATCAGCAGACAAAAGTGCGTAATAAGATAGACATCATGAATATTTATAGCTG
>JAQVBP010000134.1:0-1805 GCA_028690255.1 Methanosarcinaceae archaeon | reverse complement strand
ATTGCATCATTATGCGTCTGCATATCTTCATCATATCCGAGTACCAATAAATATAGACACTATGGGACTCGAAGAAGAAATTCGTGCAATTGAGGACGAAATAAAAAATACCAAATACAACAAAGCCACCTCGCAGCACATTGGGCGTCTGAAAGCGAAACTCGCTAAAATAAAAGACGACATGATCCTGCGTGCAATTAAATCTGTAGGCGGGGGAGAGGGGTTTGCAGTAAAGAAATCCGGAGACGGAACCATCGTTCTGGTCGGATTCCCGTCGGTTGGTAAATCGACACTTCTGAATAAGCTTACCGGAGCGCAGAGTGAGACAGCAGCCTATGCTTTCACTACGCTCACCGTCGTTCCGGGACTGATGGAATACAAAGGCGCCAAGATCCAGATCCTTGATATTCCCGGGCTGATTGCCGGCGCTGCGATGGGTAAAGGCAGGGGAAAGGAAGTTATAGCGGTCGTTCGAACAGCCGATCTGATCGTGATCCTGGGTGATGTGTTCAACGCAGTCCATGTGGATGTTTTGATGCAGGAACTTTACGACTCAGGTATCCGGATCAACAGACCCAAACCTGATATCACGATCAAAAAGACCGGCGGGGGAGGTATCCGGCTGAACAGGGTAGGTGCCGTAAAACTTGGTCTTGAAGAGGTCCGCGCCATTCTTGCCGAAAATAAGATCATGAACGCCGACGTTCTTATTCGCGGCAGTAATGTCACTCAGGATGACCTCGTGGATGCGATGCAGGGGAACAGACTCTACATTCCGGCATTCATTGCCATCAACAAAGTGGATCTGATCAGCGAGGAACAGCGCAAAGAAGTCGAAGAGCATATGCGGGAAAAGTATGGTGTTGATCCGATCATGATCTCAGCACATAAAGGATATCATATCCCGGAGCTGCAGGATGCGATCTACGAACACCTTGGATTCGTCAGGATCTACATGAAGCCTTACGGCGAAGATGCAGATATGGAAGAGCCGATGATCATGCGTAAAGGAAGCACCATCGAAGATATCTGCCACCGGCTCCACCGTGATTTCGTCGACCAGTTCAGATATGCGAAGGTCTGGGGAACCTCGGTCAAGCATGACGCGGCCAAGGTTGGTCTGAAGCATGTTGTCGAGGATAATGACATCATAACGATCGTTACGAAGTTATGATCAGCGCACTCAGTTCCTTCAGCTCATGAGCTGCGGATCGTAATCCGTCAATCAGAACCGGAATGTTGGCCGCCGTAAGCGAAAAGACCGAGGCGGCAAAAGCCGCGTTCTCCACAAAACCCGGCCGCATCTTTCGCACTGCCAGAATCCGCCGGACGATAAGAAGGAGAAGGCCCGAGATGAACGCAGAGGTCAGCAGGGAGAACAGCAGACGGACAAGGCGCTTGACCGGCCCTTCCAGCATCTTTTGGATCTTACCCTCAGCTTCTCCCTCATCACCAGAGAGGTAAACAGCCCCGGTGATAAGATAAGGCGATGCGGCGTCCGCAAGCATATCATACGCCCCGTTATCCGAAAACATCAATTCGGATACTGTTTTTTGTCCGTTCAAAAGATCAATCAGAGTTTTTAGAAGCGAGATGTCATGTTCAGGATCAGCAGACATTTCATCAGGCGCAGTATAGATCAGCTTAAGGGCTTCCACGATCCCCTCAGCTGAAAGAGAGTCCGCAGATTTTTCAGCGAATCCATCTCCAAGAGAGGCAGGAACTCCCGTGATAAGAAGTATCGACGAAAAGTTTTCCGGAAGAATGTCTGCACTTTCTGCAAGCCGCCGCAGAGCCGTCGCCAG
>JAQVBP010000133.1 GCA_028690255.1 Methanosarcinaceae archaeon | reverse complement strand
GACCCTGAAGTTTCCGTTGCATATATCGAGCCATTTGCAGCGGGCACAGCGGTCTGCGTTTTCTTTAATCAGGGGTTTGCGGTCCTTGAGGCCTGCCATGAGTTCTTCGGACCGGTCGGTCCAGATTTCACTGAAGGGCCTTTCCCGGACGTTTCCGAAGGAGTGATGTCTCCAGAACTGGTCGGCGTGGACCTCCCCGTCCCAGGAGACGCAGCCGATGCCTATGCCAGTTGAATTGCCCTGGTTCATGGAAAGGAGTTCAAAAACATCGGCGGCCCGTTCCGGGTTTTCTTTGAGGAGCCTGAGGTAGACGTAAGGGCCGTCGCAGTGGTTATCCACGGTCAGGACTTCCACAGGGTTGCCTTTTTCATGGAGGGCTTTTGTCCTGTCCATGATGAGGTCCACGGCTTTTCTGGACTCTTCGTGGGAAAGGTCTTCCTCGACCATTTTCGAGCCCCGGCCTGCATAGACCAGGTGGTAGAAGCAGACCCTCGGAATGTTTTCTTTTTCGAGCAGGTCGAAGATGGCCGGAATGTCCCGGACGTTCTGTTTGTTAATGGTAAAGCGCAGGCCCACCTTGATACCCTCGGCCTGACAGGAATGGAGGCCTTCAAGGGCAGCATCAAAGGCCCCTTTGACTCCCCTGAATTTATCATTGGTTTCCCGGACCCCGTCAAAGGAGATTCCCACGTAGGAGAGCTCGACTTCTTTTAATTTCTTTGCCAATTCCGGGGTGATAAGGGTCCCGTTTGTCGAGATTACTGCCCTCATACCTTTTTCCCTTGCGTAGGCCGCAAGTTCGGGGAGGTCCTTTCGCATTGTGGGCTCTCCCCCGGAAAAGAGCATAACCGGGCTTCCGAATTCGGCAAGGTCGTCGATTAAGGCCTTTCCTTCTTCGGTTGTAAGCTCGTTTTTGAACTCAAGGTCCTTTGCCTGGGCATAGCAGTGGACGCACTTGAGGTTGCAGCGGCGGGTCATGTTCCAGACGACCACCGGCTTTTTGTCTATTGAGAACTGCAGCAAATGAGAGGGTAGCCTCTTCGATTCCCGGCCGTAGCGCAGGGCATCGGAAGGTTCCACGGTTCCGCAGTACAGTTTTGAAATGCCTATCATGATAATCAGTTTTTTCTGAGATTTTAGGAGCTGTTATGATCTTTTCAGAGCTTTTGAACCTTTCAGAGAGATTCAGAGCTTTTGAACCTTTCAGAGAGATTCAGGGCCTTTCAAAGCTTTTTTTTCAGCACTGCGAGGAGGGCATCAAAGGTGAACTCGTCAGGGACCACGTCCACCTTAATCCCGTGGTTTCTTAATGTGTCTGCTGTGGGAGTGCCGATGGCTCCTACAAGAGCTCTGGAAAGGGCTTCCTTAATAGTTTCTCCTGCCCCTGCTTTTTCCGCATGTTTCAGGAAGTTCCGGACCATCATGGAACTTGTAAAGGCGAAAACCCGGACTTCTCCTGCAAGGGTGCGTTCGATCAGTTCCTGCTGGAGGGGGCCTTCGGGCATACCGAGAGTGTAGACATGGGTCTCGTGGACCGTGGCCCCGCATTCCCTGAGCCCTTCCACAAGGACCTTTGCCCCGTAAGCGCTCCGGGCAATGTCCACGGTCTTTCCCTTTACTTCAGGCCCGAGGGCTTCCACGATTCCTGTGGAGCTGTAGTCTCCGGGCATGAAGGACTCGGAAATCCCGATTTTTTCAAGTTCTCTCTGCGTGTTCGGGCCGATTGCGAGTATCTTTCTCTGCTTAAGGCTTTCCGTAAAACTCTCCTTTTCGGATTCGGAAAGCTTGTCCAAAGTGAAAATGATCCCGTTTGCGCTTGTGAAAATCACGTAGTCGGAGCTGCCCTCGACAACCCTTTTGATAAAGGGCTCAAAGCCCTCGTCTTTTATGCCCTCAAGCCTGATCATGGGGGCATATACCGGCTCAAAGCCGAAGGCCCTGGCGATTTTCTCGGACTTTTCCCTGTAGCTTGCGGGTCTCATGAGGGCCAGCAGGGGGGGGTTTGAAGCATCCATTCTGTATCCTCCTTAAAACTTCGCGTCAACAATCTGTTCCCCGAGGATTGCGTGCAGCCGGACAACCTTTCCTATGACGGTGATTGCCGGAGCCTTTACTTTTCTTTCTTCCGCAAGGGCCGCGATGTCAGCAAGGGTTCCCACGGTCACTCTCTGGTCCGGCCTGGTGCCGCGCTCGATAAGGGCAACCGGGGTTTTAGGGTCCTTGCCGTATTTAAGAAGAGCTTCGGTGTTTCGCTTTAGCATTTTCACACCCATCAGGACGACGATTGTTCCCTGGAATTTCGCGAGGGTCTCCCAGTCAAGCCCGCTCTCTTCTTTTGTCGGGTCCTCATGCCCTGTGATGAAGGTGACCATGGAGGTGTCATCCCTGTGGGTAACGGGAATTCCCGCATAGGCCGGAGCCGAGATTGCCGAGGTGATACCCGGGACGATTTCGAATTCGATTCCTTCCCTGACAAGGACTTCGGCCTCCTCTCCGCCCCGTCCGAAGACGTAAGGGTCCCCGCCTTTTAAGCGGACGGTCATTTTGCCTTCCTTTGCCTTTTCGACAAGTACGTCGTTGATACTGTCCTGGGGGAGGTTGTGCTTGCCTGCATATTTCCCGGCATCGATTTTTTCCGCGCTTTCCGGCATGGAGTCAAGAATGGCTTTTCCGGGGAGCTGGTCATAGATGATTACTTCGGCAGTATCGAGAAGCCTGCGGGCCTTCAGAGTAAGAAGTTCGGGATCGCCCGGGCCTGATCCGACAAGATAAACTTTCCCGTATTTTTGTGACATATGAAAACGGTTCCTTTTTTCTTTTAAATAGAATAATGTAATCTGGAGAAGTTAAAGAGCTTTTGGAATATATATTATCCTGAAATAACAGGCAGGATAATAATACTTTGCAATTGACTGTCTTTTTCTTATGCTCAGTAATCGTTTTATCTATTAACTTCTTGCGAATATTTGTATATTTCTATAATTATTATACTATAGACTTATCTCAGTTCTTAAAAATAAGTCACATGATACCTTCGTGGGTGTGATCCTATTAAACATTTTTTGACTCGCTTAACAGGTCCAGGGGCTCTCACCGGGCACCGAAGGTGGCCGGCCTTTTCAGAATCGAAAATAAAGAAATGCATACCAAAAAAGAAGAAGTGGCAATAAAAACAAGTATTGCAGCCGAGAATATTAACACCGGGGGAGTGGGGCTTTAAGATATGACAACATTGAGTGATTCCGTAGTAATAGACCGACCACCGGAAGTCATCTTCAAATGGTTTACCCGTTTTACGGAAAACTACAGGTCCTGGCACAAAGACCACGTACTTGCCAGGTGGGTCAAAGGAAATTATTTTGAAGAAGGCTCCGTGCTTTATGCCGAGGAATACCTCGGGGGCAAACTGGAAAAGTTGAGTTTTGAGATTATCAATTGTGTACCGAATGAATTGATCGAGTACAGGGTACTGTTCCCGGAGTCCGTTATCTGTTCAGGAGGGTCTTTTTTGATAGAGCCTTACAATGACGGGAGTATTTTTACCGCTACGCTTACTTTTCGGTTTGGCGGGTTGCTTTCGAAGGTTGCCGGGAAGAGGATTGAAGCTATCGGGATGCATATGAAAGAGGAAGGGGAGAATCTGAAGCTGTTGTTGGAAAAATGAGGGGGACCGGATTTCCGTAAAAGTAGACTTGAAATGTCCCTTGGCTAAAGACTCAGGGTTTTTCTGCTGAGTTCTTATAAAACGGTTATCCGACCCCTCAGATTATTCAGGGTTTTTTTAATCCGTTCCCTGAGAATCCAGGTCTTCATCAAGCCTGTCGTAGAGTTTTTTCAGGCCCCTGCGCAGTCTTCTGCCTTCCGCATCCCTGAGCTTTTTATCAGTTGCGGGGCAGGGCCCGAGTTTCAGGGCCACAAGTTTCGCATAATCCCTGGCAATTTTTTCGTTGCTCCAGGAAAGGCCGAAAGACAGGTCGGTTTTTTTGATGCTATATTTTTCATGGACCAGGAATTCGTAAAGTTCGGGCACAGGCCCCTGTTCATTTCCCGATCGATCGAAAAAACTATTTGGAAGCCCGGAAAGCCCGGCCAGGGTCCGGAGGTGGTGGAGGACTTCCTGCCTTTCGATGTAGAGCTTCTCCGAGTTTGCAAGTTCAAGCAGTTCCCGAAATTCAAGGAAAAGATCCGTCTGCCTGAAACCCGCGGGCAGGGTTTTTCCAAGGAAGATCAGGACGTGAATGCATTCGTGAAAGAGGATTTTCGCGATAAGGAACTCGATTCTCTCCTGAAGGTTCCAATATCTTTCGACCAGGTCTTCACTCCATAACTCGTAGGGGTTAACCAGAATAAGGGATCTGTAGATAACTTTTCGGGATTTCCCCAGAACAACTCGCTCAGGTTCGACGGCCAGGCCCTGCATCATCCCGAAGAACTGGATTCTGACTGCAAGCTCCCAGCAGTGCTCCCAGGCTCCGTAACGCACACATTTTACCCGGTAATACCGGCCGTCAAAATGCACATTTTTTATCAGTCTATAAAGGTCCCTGCTCTGTTCTTTTATAAGAGCTTTTATGCCTGGCTCCCGGAAAATATTCAGGTCCAGATACGGGATCCCTCCGGAAAAAAAAGCCGGGTAACCAGGAGCAGGGGCAGGCGCAACAGGGACAGAGGCCGAAGGCCCAGGAGCAGGGGCCGGGCCAGAAAAATAATCCGTGGATGCGGCAAAAGAAATAGGAATAGAAAAAGGAAAAGAAGCAGGAATAGTAGAAGGAATAGTAGAAGGAATAGTAGAAGGAATAGTAGAAGGAATAGTAGAAGGAATAGTAGAAGGAATAGTAGAAGGAAAAGAAGCCGTGGATGTGGCAAAGGAAGCAGAAATAGAAGAATTGACAGGTGCAGATGCAGGTAATAATTTCCCCCAGGTCTCCTGCACCTGCAAGCTGGCTTTATTCTTCAATGAGGCTTCATAGATTCCCAACCCCTCAATTTTCTGCTTCAATAATTTACCCCCGGTTTCAATAGTTCATCATAAATCCGAAAGAAAACAGACCGGGAAAACTACCCGGCCTCATATCCTCTTAATGGACTTGCATTCTTCCGGTTTGTATGGGATGGTTTGAGTTATTGTGAAATGTTTCAGTAACACCTAATTTTAATTTTGTATTACTACATGTCATTACTTCGCAACAAATAAATACTTTTCTCTTAAAAATTTAAAAATGTGTATGTATATAAAATAATCGCAAAAAAGCAGATTTTGAGCAAAAAATTCAAAAAAGGTGAGAAAAAGCTAAACTACGAAGCAGAAAACAGGAAATTCAAAGCTCATTTTCCCATTCTCAGAAAATGACCGCAGGCTTATCTACCCTTGTGCCCACTTCCGTAAAGCTCTCCATCCATTCAATGCGTCCAGTACTCTTCAAATAACCTGCTTTTCAGAAACGTACATGATATTCTGTGAATAACATGCACAAAAAATGAAAGTACACAGCACTTTCATGCTAAATAAATTTGCTTTCGGTTTGGTCAGTTTTTTGTATAAATCCAGCTTATCGTGGACGAATTCAAGCAGCAGGTCATCAAGGATTTTGCCAGGTGTATAGCGTCTGGCTTCGAGACTGTTGTTTCCCTCCCTTACGGCCCTGAGTTCTTCGTTATTTTCGAGTTTCATCCTGATGTGTCCAAGGTCTACTTTATCTTCTTCGGTGAGGTTAAAGCCGTGGATTTCGTTCAGGGCCTCGATTATATTTTTCAGGAGATCCTTTTCGTCTTCGACATTATGAGGATTTCCGCTTTTTTCCGTGCTCTTTGCCTTCTAATTCGACTGGGGGCTTTCCGGGATCTGGTGGGGACTTGTTGCAGGCACGATAATCGGGTCGGTTATCACCTTTGGCTGGGCGCGGGCTTATTTGAGGTTGTATGATAAGGGGGGAAAAGACAAAGGGAATGTGTTAAACGAAACCCGGTAGCAGGATTCTTGCCATAAATGGCAACTGCTCTGATCCCCGGTCATCCCCTCCCTGGCAGCTTTCGGTTGCCGAGGCCGGCCTCCCCTCTGGTGTCTGAGATAGATACATGCCACATAGATACGTCAAGCACTTTGTTTCCGGATAAACAGCAAAATTTGTGGTGCCGCAACATATATATTTTCTCGCCGTTAACAATTCTATTTTCTTCATTTTCATATAATATTGATGGCTTTTGCTAAGCTCTCTTACGTTTTTCATCTGATTTTAAATTTAGCACATACAAAATTTTTCATTACAATTACTGTTCTAAAATAATAGAAAACTTCATATGGGGTTCTCCTAAACAAATATTATCTATAAAAAATAAAAATAAGAACCATAACATTATCCTCTAAACTTATTTCAATTGTTTGTGGAGGGAATACAATCTCATGAATGAAGTACTGAATGCTGAGAGCAGCAATTTTCCGGCCTTATTTCAGGACTATAAGAGACAGTTGTGTAGTATAAGGTCCCACATATTGCATTTTTACAGAAATATTAAAAATCGCGATTTAACTACGATGACAGAGTCAAATCTGGCAGAACTCTATGAGGTCTTTTCCGAGCTGGATGAGCTCGGGCATCTGGATGTTGACAACGAAATGTGTGAGTTTGTCCTTCGGGACCCGGTGATCCGGTCTCTACTTCCTGCAATATATTCAAGTTACAGCAGTTTTTTCAGCCTTCATGAGAACCGCCTTGCCCTCAAAATCCTTGGCTATGAGGACCCCTGGAAAATGCTGGAATCCTTTCCCCTGTATCCGAGATACGAAAACCTGATCAATGCCCATGTCCGGAATTCTCCCGGAATTGAAGTGCTGGCTTTTATAGGCTGCGGCCCCCTTCCCGTTACTCTGTTGCTTTTCAACAAATTACACGGAATCCGCTGCATAGGCATAGATACGGATCCTGAAGCGGTGAGCCTGGCAAAAAGTTGTGTAAAGCACTTCGGACTCGAAAAAGAAATTAGTATTGTAGAGGGGGATGAAAACTCACTTGAAGGACTCGAATGGGACTCTGTGCTGATAGCAGGGCTTGCCGAACCGAAACCGCGCATCTTCCAGAACCTCCATACGATATTAAAAAATAAAAAATCGGAGCCGAAAAAGCCCGTTTCTGTGTGTTATCGTAACTATACCGGTATGAGGCAGTTGCTCTACTGGCCAGTCCAGCCGGAGCATACCCGGGGATTTCGAAAAATAAATGAAATATATCCTTCCGGCGGGGAAAACAACACCCTCGTCTTCCTGGAGTGTGAGTAACATTCAAAAAATCGAAGCTTCGTCCTTAATTGCCGAACTCTGGCAGCTACATTCTCTGGTAAAGGACCTTGAAGAGGAAGAGATACTGGAAAGCTCTTCAGCCGGGCTGCATGCAGCATTTAAATGGCTGGATGAACTCGCTGCTCTGGACGTGGATGAAAAGTATACCGATACAGTCCTTAAAAGCCCGGAATCAGGGGTTCTGCTGGCTTCGATTTCCCGTTTTAGGTTTTTATACAACTTGAAACTTGAAATAGAAGCGGCAAAAAGCCTTCTTTCAAGCCGGAATCCCTGGGAAACCCTCAGGAATTTTACATTTTATCCTAACTACATAGAGCTTGCCAGGACCGAATACAAAGGTTCCGGCCTGAAACCGAAAGACTGTGTTCTTTTTCTTGGAAGTGGCCCTCTCCCTCTGAGTCTGATAGTGCTCTGTTACGAATACGGTCTTCTGGGAATAGGAATTGAGCAGAATGGAAAAAGGGCAGCCCTCTCCCGGGAGGTAATTGCCCGCCTCGGACTTTCCGAAAGCATCCGGGTAATAGAAGGAAACCACTTCAGCCTGCCCCTCGAGACCAGATGTGAGCTTTATATGGTAGCTGCCCAGGCCGAACCTAAAAAGGAGGTGTTCGGGCAGCTTGCAAAGGTCCTGCCCGGGGGAAGCAAAGTCTCATATCGTCTCTATGAAAAAGGCCTTCGGAGAGTGCTGGATGGGAGTTCCGTCTTCGAACTGCCTGCAGGATTTGAAGAATATCTCAGGGTCCAGCCGAAACCTCCAGTTAATAATACGGTTGTATTTTTGAAAAGAAATTAAAGAGGGAAAAACAGGAGGAAGATGGACA
>JAQVBP010000132.1 GCA_028690255.1 Methanosarcinaceae archaeon | reverse complement strand
CGGCTTGTTATAACCTTTTCTTTTTATAGTGGGATGCAAGCCCTTTTATCTTAGAAAACCAAAACTAAATATAAATTTTTTTTTGAAATACAGGAAAAATACTCTCAGGAAATGTATTTTCAGCTTATTTATTTTAGGGTTAAAGGTGATTCAATGCTCCACACTTATATTGAAACAGACTATGCTCCGGAAGTCTGCACATTATGTAACGGTTCAGGGTGTTCGGACGGGGGTCTCTGCAAGGCTTGCGGGGGGCAAGGTACTGTTCTTGTCGCCCAGCCTGCCAGGATATGTCATGTTTGCGGGGGCGCGGGCCAGTCGGGAGACGGGCTCTGCAGAGTCTGCGGGGGAAGTGGCTGGGCTCGGTTTTAATCTGAGTCGATAGGGAAGGGGGTGGGGGAATAGTTGAGGAATCCCTGTCCGAGAGAATCCCGGATCGGTATAAAACCGCTCTCAATGTGAATCCGGAAAAAAAATCTACAAAACTTCAACAGATTACTCTGAGGCTTTAGCTCAGAGCCGTTCACTTTAGTTTTCCTCGTAACTTTTCTATATACTGATGAAATTGAGATGTCGCAATACGTACGGCACCAAAAACTATTTTAATAAAAAGAGATATGTAAGGCAATACTAACAGGCGTGCGACCGTGGTTTAGTGGCTATGACCTGAGCTTCCCAAGCTTAGAACCCGGGTTCGAATCCCGGCGGTCGCATTCTGAAACTTTTTTGGTATTTTTTTTCATGGTCTTTGCCGCACTTCAAGCTCAAGCTCGGATTCCAGGATTTCGGTCGCGTAAATTTCAATAATCCTCCCGTTTTTCCCTTCTGGTTGAACTTCCCAGGAACCTGAAACATGAATGATTTTGTCGTCAATGAATTTTTCCCGTCTTTCTATTTCCAGCCATACCTTTTTTCCTTCGGAATCAATCTGCTTGATTTTAAGGGTATAATCGTTTCCCAGGTCAAGTTTATCTCCCGTTTTCAGGACAAAAATCTCTTCAGGTTCTTCATTTTCTCCATTGCCCCCAAAAGTGTCCCCGTCTTCAGGCTGTGGCCCCTCGTAATGGTAAAATATTTTGGGCTCTCCGGCCCTGTCCTCGATATCTTCCCCTGGGGTCGAAACATGGTCCTGTTCCCCGGTCAGGCCCTGCCCCGGATATTCCGTTAAGAATGCGGACAATAAGAAAAATACGGCAGCCATCCCTAAAATTCCGGCAATGATTTTCCAGTCTTCTCCACCCATTTTATTTCAGCCCTTCAGATCTCAATTTCAGGATTAATTTCAGGTTTATCTGAAATGTGTGGGACCTCCAAATATTTATAATTTCATTTTTAAGTTTGGCGTCCCTCTTCAGAACAGGCCGGATATTTTGAGTGACCGGGACTTTGGTGTTTGAGATAACCGGGCTGGAAATTTTTCCGGAGAGCTGGAAAAATGTCTGGATATGGTTTTACTTTATATGATTATTAATTAATACCAGCTTCATAAATAATAAACATTGTATATTTAATCACAAAGTATTTATTATCTTAATCTTATTTAATCATACAGTTTAATTCTATCCTATTTGGGGTATTGTATGCTAATTTTTTAAACAATGTCTAATATGGAGGGGCTCTATGAAGACTGATGTACTGTTAAGTATCATGGCAATTGCATCCGCACTTTTCCTTGTGGGCGGAAGCACCTATGCATATTTCAATGATGTAGAAGTAGCCGAGGGCAATACTTTCACTACCGGGACTCTTAACCTGAAGGTAGGGGACGACGATGAATGTACGGAAACGATGACCTTTTCAAATCTCAAGCCCGGGGACAGCAACGATTCAGCAGCCATCTGGCTCATTTCTAACGAAGGATCGATTGCAGGTAATCTCAGTGTTAAGATTGACAATATTATAAATAATGAAAATGTAATTACGGAGCCAGAGAGGGAATCGGGAGATACAACTGTCGGAGGGGAGCTTGGTGCTTACCTTAGATTAGTCTTCTGGATGGACGTCGATCAGAGTGGGGACTGGACTGCTGGAGATTATTGTCTTTTATCAAACGGGACCACAGAATCACATGGCAATATTGTATCACTGGATGCTGTATACGATACTTTGAACAATTTTAATGAAACCTGGCCCGGGGTACAGAACAGCGTTGCAGGAGGAGCTGACTTTGGACAATTCATTGTAGCTTATACGCTTCTCGAAGGTGTGGGCAATACAATTCAGTCCGATAACTGTACTTTTAATATTAGCTTCACTTTAGACCAGGACAGGAGTCCGTAAGCATCCTGAAATAACAGAGAATTTTGTTGATGGGGCTAAAAGTCCCATTTTCTTATTCTTCAGTTATTTCAGTATTGAGTTTCTTTCAGGGTGGTCCGATGGGCAGGTTTATTGAAAATTTGAGTCCTGTGGTTTTATTATTGTTTCTTTTGCTGGCAGGCCTGACTTTTCTTGCCCCCGGCTACGGGTGGCAGGTGAATACCATCCTTTCCGGCAGTATGGAACCTGAGCTTCCGGCGGGGGGGCTGGTGGTAATCCGGCCTGTAGCTGCGAATGCGGTTGAGGTGGGGGATATCATCACCTTTCCTTCTCCTTCCGGGGGGGTTTTGATCACTCATAGAGTAGTAGCTGTAGAAAAGGGATCAAAATTACTTTTTCACACAAAGGGGGACGCAAACGAGGGGCCTGACCCGTATACGGTCTCTGCGGAGCAGGTGATAGGTAAAGTCTGTTTCAGTCTTCCTTATTTGGGGTATGTGAGTAAGTTTGTCAAAACCCCCTTTGGCCTTGTTCTGAGTCTTCTTATCCCCGGGCTGATTCTTCTCGGAAGGGAAGGGAAAAAACTCCGGCTTGTGCTTCATAAGGAGAAGACGGAAGAAATACAGAGCCTTCAACAGCAGAGTTTACGGGAAAAGGTCCCGTAAATGAAGTATGTTTTTCCTTTCCTGTGCTTCTCTTAAGGCCCGATTGAATAAGTTGTTGAAGCTGTTTCATCTGGCAATTCTCTCAATATAATGGGAAATACTCCGGTTTTTTTCGAATATGAGGTTTGAAGATATGGCAGCTGGAAGGATAACGGGAAAGAAATCGAAACTGGTCCTGGTTTTGATTCTGGGTGTAAGCCTTTTCACATTTTTTACTCTGCCTGTCCGGGCCGAAATCCCGGTTATTGATTTACAGCTTGGAGAGGAGGTGGTCACTGGCTGGAATGCAGACAATATCTGTCCCGGACAGCAGGGTTTTAAAACATTTTTGCTTCATAATGCTGGAAGCCATGCCGGGGACGTTTCAATATGGATAGGCGGTATCAATGAGACCGATTATGCTGGAAACGGAGTTTCACTTGATGACTATTTGTTATTCACTCCCGTCCATGAGCGCCTTTATACGAACCTGAGTTTTCCCTGTACGATCCACGAATTCCCCCAAAATGCCTCTGATCCTCTTTTTATCCGCATAATCCAGCTCAATGCCGGGGAAACCCTGAGTCTGGAATGGATGTGGGAATTTCAGATGAAGGAAATCCCTCAGAACGGGGCCCAGGGGGATAGCCTCTCGTTCAGCATAAATTACCTGCTCGAAACCCCGTATGAAAAGGATACTTCGGGTGAAAATAAAAATAAAGATAATGACCCGGAACCTCCTCCAGTAGTTCCTCCATCTTTTCCCTTGATACCTAATACTAATGCTACGTTTGATCCTCGGTCCCCCGAACCTCTGCCTCCTGGGCCGGATACTACAAAAAGTATTTTCGCTAGTCGAACTCCGGATAATGGTAATAATTACGCTTTACCCGGGCTTTTAGCGCTCATTGCCCTGGTGCTAATCCTGCATGGAATAAGGTTCCTTCCACCTTTTATGCTTTCACGAAAGGCCCTGGTTGCAGGCAGCAATTCTTTAATTGAAATACATGGTGCGGGAAGTCTGGAACCCGTATTTTCAAGGTTTAAGAAACTGGCCATAAGCAGGAAGGAGTTCGAAAAACTGGACGGGACCGAGATTCTTCAGAGTGTAAACGAGCTGATGGAGAAAAAACGCATAAAAGTTATTGACACGGGTCAGGAGTTTTCATATGATGTCCTGGTCAGGTATGGGATTTCGGATGAGGATGCTGATGTAATAGCCACTGCAATAACTGGCCGGATAAAGAATGTTCTGCTCGAATCTGCTGAAAGCAGGGAAGCGGCTAAGGACATGGGGCTAAAAGTGTTTTCTTTTTCCGATCTTCGGGAAAGGGCAGTATGAGATATCCTTATAAAATAATCAACCGCTAAAAAAATATCAAAAAAACGCACATGAAACTCTTCGAGTAACAGGCACAAATAAATGAAAGTGCTTGAAAGCACTTTCATACCAAACAAATTGAAATATTCGAAAATTATCACAAATTATCAAAAATAACTCTGGGGGGATTAAAGGGTGGGTACAAAATTTAATTATATTCTCTCAGTTACAACCCTGGTGCTAATCTTCATCCTTATAAATCTCAGTGGAGTAACAGAATGTATTTACATTGACCAGGAAACTCCCGGAAACAACAGTTTCACGGGCTGGACTCCCGAAATCTGGAATCAGAGTAACCAATCCGAGTTTAGTTCAGGAATTTTACTCTATGCAGATACCGTGAGTCTCCCGGGCAGTGTAAGAATACAGTGTTCACCTGACTCCTATGTCTTTGCATTGAGGGGGGATAACAGTGAGGATTTTTGGGTGTACAACTCTTTCTCTATGGTCTGGACGGCTGTGAATAATTCCCGGAGGCCTGTAGGGGCAGGAGGGGCCCTTGCTTACGATGAGTCCGGTGATATGTATGCATTTATGGGAAACAATACCGATGAATTCTGGAAATATAATCTCAGCAGAGATTCCTGGTACAATCTGGCATCTTCTCCTTATAATGCAAGTTTCGAAGGCGGATCTCTTGCTTATGACGGAGCTTCCCTGATATACGCATTAACAAACGACTACCTCTCAGGAGTTCGTTTTTTGAGTTATGAAATTTCCGGCGGGATCTGGAATACTCTGGAGGCTCCTTCCTGTAATGTGAGTTTCGGGACCCTCCTTGCCTGTGACGGGGACAACTCCGTGTATGCCTTCCCGGCAGGGTCTGAAACACATTTTCTGAAATATAACATATCTGCAAAGAAGTGGAATTCCCTGAATGCTACCCCCTCCCCTGCATATCATGGGGCGGCCATTGTATATGATGGGGATAGAAACAGCATCTATGCATTGAGGGGCAACTCAACGAATTTTTTGAAGTATGACCTCGGAAATGATACCTGGCATAACCTTGGCGACACTCCTGGCATTGTGGAGGCCGGAGCCTCTCTTGCTTATGACGGCAACCACAATATATATGCCTTTCAGGGGGGTTCAAAGACTGCTTTCTGGAGATATAACCTCAGCAGTGACGCCTGGGTCGGTCTGGCTGACACCCCCGGGCCCGTTAGTTATGGTGGTTCCCTTACCTTTGTTTCGGACCCGGAAGGGAAAGGGGGGCATTTTTCAGGCATTGTTTCTTCGAAGGTGCTGGATACCGAAAATAACGGAACAATGTTTAACGGGCTCTTCCGGGACGAAACCCTTGAAGCCGACACAGGTATAAACTTTGAGATCCGGGCAAATGACACTATTTTCCTTAAAAATGCCTCAACCCCTGCCTGGACGGCGGTCGTGGGTTCATCCTCCGTAACTCCGGTTTCCGGCAGGTATATGCAGTGGCGTGCAAGCCTGACAACCACAAATTTCTCAAAATCTCCCCTCCTGCAGGAGGTCAGGGTTTATTATACAATTTAACAGGAAGGTGGAAAGGGAGCCTTCTACCCCTGATGCACAACCTGAATAATTCCAATTCCCTTTCATTTAGGTCAAATACAGGCTAATCCCCGCTATTTCAATGGTGGGATACAGCCGTAGATTTCCCAAAATACCATCCAATAATAAAAATTTTAAATATACACGCCCTATTATAATAGTCTGATTTTTGCTACCGGAAGCATAATAGGCTCAAGTAGGCCAATCAGACTTTGCTCTGAATTTCAAGTAAGAGGTTGTATCGGAAAGTCCTATACGTAAAACTTGAAACGTTGTTGGCGAGACAAGACTAAATCGCCATAGGGCGGTATGACGTGGGTTGAAATTCCCTGGATGCCTGCCATTTTAATGGCGGGAGCCGTCACCATGAAAGAGTACCCTTGTGTACTTTCTTTTTTGTACCCTTATTCGGAAATATCATGTATGGTTTTCAAAAAGGCAGTACACATCTAATTTTTTTCTCTTTTTTCTGGCCTGCGCTCCGGAAATTTTTGCAGGGCTCATCCCTATATTTTTTTCTTTTTTTTCAAACAGGGTTTCATCGGGCCTTTTTATACCGTTTCATATTTCTGAAACATGAATCCGGTCTAATGTAACGGGTTTCAGGGTAATTCCAAATACGGTTTCAACCTGGTAACATTTACTTCTGATAGGATGGTTGAAACCTCAAAAACCACCTATTCCACAAACAAACCTCAAAAACCACCTACTCCACAAACAAACCTCAAAAACCACCTATTCCACAAACAAACCTCAAAAACCACCTATTCCACAAACAAACCTCAAATTCCCTTTTAGCCCCTTCGGGGGCTGAATCAGGGAGGTGAAAATCTGATCAATAAATTCCGAAATCTTATCTCCGTAATAATGGGACTGTGTGTATTATCCACCGTCATGATCCCTGTGGGGGCCCTCACAGTTATTCCTGTGACGGCAAATTACCCCCCGGCTGGACATTCATACTATGTGTCTAATGTTTCCGACGAACAAAAAATGATCTCCACTGTCTTCCCCGAATATAAAGCGGATATTGAAGTACAGGTCGATTCTTTAATCCTCAGGGGCAAGGCCTTAGAAGTCTTTAATGAGGTCTACCATGAAAAAATGCTAAAGGAAGGGGCTTTATCCAGTGTTCCACCTGAAGCGTTTCCTGTGGTTAATGTTGAATACGATGAAGATGAATCCATTTACTCTCCTTTCGAGATAAAGGGTATCTTTGAAATAATCATAACTGATTATAATGAGGATATCGAATGGCAGGCTGATTCTATAATTCTCAAGGACAGAGCCTTCGAATCCTTTGAGAAGCTCTGCTGTGAAATCGTGACTGATTATAATTGTAGAGAGAATTTCTACTGTCAGTTTGTTGTTATAGATGCACCTTTTTTTCCTGACAATTGGGCTGAAGCAAAAAATAATAATGCCTGATGGCCTGGAATCAATTCTCTGGTTTGTGGCTGCCAAACTGACAGCCCCTACTATTATACAAAATTAAGGCAAATATAAAATTCTGAAATCGACAGTATCCGGTCTTCTGAAGCCGGATCCTTTTTTTGAATATTGAATCCATAAACAGTGTTTAATATCGAATCCCCGGGACCGAGGGTGAGGGGCTCAGATTTCATGTCAACGCTTTTATATAATTACATGAGCGTTTATATAATAATGTACATGAAACTTTCGAATTACAGGCACAAAAAATAAAAAATGTGGTTCTTTCATGCTAAATAATCATGCCAGCTCGGTATAAGATTGCACAAACATTTGGAGTGTTACATGAGTCTTAAAAATATGAATACTATTACCCTCGTGCTCCTGTGTGCACTTGCGGTTATTTTTGGTATTGTTGGCGGGGGTGTACTCTTTAACTATTCTAATGAGGGTATGCTGGTTGGAAATGTGGAAGAACTCACTTTTTCCGAGAACCTGCTCAATAATGAAATGAAAGTCATAATCGAAGAGATTAATGCCTCCTATCCGGGCAGTGTTGAATGGGGGGACGGGAAAATCATTTTGATCGGGTACAAGGCAATTGATGAATTCGACAGCCTTTCCTTTGAAAATGGCATGGAAATGACGTGGGAATTCGTCCCCGTCCCGGCCGGGGATGCCATTTTTATTCAGGATGCGGATTATCTACTTTCTGAAACCTGTATATATTCTTCTCAAGATGATGTCCTTCCGATCAGTTATGAAGAACTTGACAAACTGCTCAAAGGGGATGAGGCAACTGTTGAGATGTTCCGGGATATTTTATATGATAGTGGATGGAATGAAAGTGAATGAAAGTGAATGAAAGTGAATGAAAGTGAATGAAAGTGAATGAAAGTGAATGAAAGTGAATAAAAGTGAATAAAAGTGAATGAA
>JAQVBP010000131.1 GCA_028690255.1 Methanosarcinaceae archaeon | reverse complement strand
TAATAAATCTCTAATTTAATAAATCTCTAATTTAATAAATCTCTAATTTAATAAATCTCTAATTTAATAAATCTCTAATTTAATAAATCTCTAATTTAATAAATCTCTAATTTAATAAATCTCTAATCAGTAACTTTTATTTAGTAAATCTCTAATCAGTAACTTTTATTTAGTAAATCTCTAATCAGTAACTCTTATTTAGTAAATCTCTAATTTAATTAAACCTCTAATTTATCTAAATTATCTCTAATTAAGTTAAACTCTAATTTAATAACGTAATAATATGTGAGCTAGCCATGGAGAGTAATATTAAACCTAATATAGACGATACCGCAGTTCTGGAAGAGGACGTTGACCTCGACTTCCAATTTGAGGATACCTCAAGTATAGAGGTTCCGAAGCTTCTGATCGACCAGGTGCTGGGACAGGAGCATGCGGTGGAAGTCGTTAAAAAGGCAGCAAGCCAGAGGCGGCACATTATGATGATCGGGACCCCGGGTACGGGTAAGTCCCTGCTGGCAAAAGCAATGGCAGAACTTCTTCCAAAGGAGGAACTTAAAGATATTCTGGTATATCCCAATTTAGAGGACCTGAACAACCCTAAGATCAGAGAGGTTCCGGCCGGGAAGGGCAGAGAAATCGTAATGGCTCACAAAATGGAAGCAAGGAAGAAAGCCCAGGCCCGGAACATGCTTATGATGCTCTTTGTCGTGGGTATCATTATCTATTCCTACTTTGTATCCCAGCTCCTCTGGGGAATCATTGCGGCCATCATGATCCTGATGCTCACCCGTCAGTTCATGCCAAAAGAGGAAATGATAATTCCCAAACTGGCGGTCTCCAATTTTGACAAAGAGCACGCCCCCTACATCGACGCGACCGGAGCCCACGCAGGGGCCCTGCTCGGGGATGTCAGACACGATCCCTTCCAGTCCGGGGGGCTTGAGACCCCGGCCCACGACCGTGTGGAAGCCGGAGACATCCACAAAGGTCACAAAGGTGTGCTTTTCATTGATGAAATCAACACACTCAGGCTTGAGTCTCAGCAGAGCCTCCTGACCGCACTCCAGGAAAAGGAATATCCGATTACAGGCCAGTCCGAAAGGAGTTCAGGGGCCCTCGTGAAAACCGAACCTGTTCCCTGCGACTTTATCATGATCTCGGCCGGAAACCTTGACGCGGTCCAGAAGATGCACCCCGCTCTCCGCTCCAGAATAAAAGGGTACGGATACGAGGTTTTCATGCGAGACTCCATGGAGGATTCCCCTGAGAACCGCAAGAAATTGGTTCGTTTCGTGGCCCAGGAAGTTGCCAGGGACGGGCACATCCCGCACTTTGAAGAAAGTGCCGTAAAGGAAATAATCCGGGAAGCCAGGAGAAGGGCAGGCAGAAAAGGCCATCTTACCCTGAAACTGCGTGACCTGGGCGGACTCGTCCGGGTGGCGGGGGACATTGCCCAGGCCGAAGGGGCCACCGTGGCCACGGCCAAGCACGTACTTGACGCAAAGCTGATCGCAAGATCCATAGAACAGCAGCTTGCCGACAACTATCTGGAAAGGCGTAAGGACTACCAGTCCTTCCTCAGGGAAGGAGCCGAAATCGGCCGGGTCAACGGGCTTGCCGTCATGGGCGGAGATTCGGGGATCGTGCTGCCTATAGTCGCGGAAGTGACCCCGGCAATCTCAGGGTCCGAAGGGCGTATAATCGCGACCGGAAAGCTCAAGTCCATTGCAAAGGAAGCGGTTTTGAACGTCTCTGCCGTGATCAAGAAGATGACCGGTGCGGACATTGCAAACCACGACGTCCATATTCAGTTCGTAGGGACCTACGAAGGCGTGGAAGGGGACAGTGCATCGATTTCCATTGCAACCGCCGTAATCTCGGCCATCGAGAACATCCCAATTGACCAGACCGTGGCAATGACCGGATCGCTTTCAGTCAGAGGTGACGTGTTACCTGTTGGCGGAGTTACGTACAAGATCGAAGCTGCAGCCCGGGCCGGTATAAAAAAGGTCATCATCCCCAAAGCCAACGAGGCTGATGTCCTGATCGAAGAGGCGTACCGGAAGAAAATCCAGATAATTCCGGTCTCAACGATTGCCGAGGTCATGGAACACAGTCTTGTAGGGCCCATGAAAAACGGAATCATAGAAAAGCTCAAAAACCTGACCAGGCTGAATATCGAAATCCCGGACGTGTCTTCGGCCCCGACAGTCGCCCAGACCAGGAATTTCCTCAGGCTTGGAAACTGATCGGGCTGATTATCGACTGTCAGCTGCCCCTGAGCAAAGGTTCGGGGGTTTTTATATTTGGGGTCGGCAGGCTTTCGATAGAATTGGGGAAACACTGGTATTCTTAAAGAATCCCGAAGGGCCCCTATCTGCAAGGGGTTGGGGCCCCTCCCCCTCTTTCCTGCATTTCCACCGCCCCCTAAAAATCATAAATTCATAAAATCATAAATTCGAAAAAGGGATTTTGGGAAATAAACCCTTTTCTCCCGTGAAATAAAGTTTTCAAGTTTCATGGGTTTCCCATTGAGGCCATTATGAAAGAAATTAAGGAAAAGATCGATTTTTATGACTGCAGAGTGATCGAGGGGAGTTCCACCTCGATAATCCTCGATAACGGAAAGATAGAAGAAATTTCCAGAAACTACGGCAAAGGAGCAGGCATAAGGGCTCTTTGCGGGGGTTCCTGGGGCTACACGACCGTGGAAGGGGAATTGGACCTTGAAAAAGGAATTCAGGCCGCATCGAAACTCGCATCCTCCATGAACGCGAACACCCCCAAAGAAAAAGTCGAACTTTCGGCCGTGACCCCTCCTGAAATAAAAAACCTGCCTGAGGTCAGGCTCGACCCGAGGAACGTCCCCATTGAGGAGAAAGTCCGGCTCCTGAAAGACCTTGAAATTCATGCGAAAGTAGAGGGAGTCCACAGCACGAAAGTACTGTATTCGGAATCCGAGTTCAAACTCGAGTACAGGAGTTCCGAAGGCGTGGAATGTGCATACGATTTTTTAAACTGCGGGTTTGCAGTCTCCGCCGTGGCCTCGGAAGGAGGCCTGTACCAGGCAGGCCGGGAAAGCCGTTTTGCTTATGGCTACGAGCTTTTTAAGACGGAAAATGTCCTGGAACTTGCAGAAAACGCAGGGAAGACCGCAGTCGCACTCCTGAAGGCAAAAAGCCCGAAAGGGGGTACAATGCCTATCGTGCTTGATCAGGAATTGGCAGGGGTTTTTGCTCACGAAGCGGTCGGACATGCCTCGGAAGGAGATCTGGTGCTTGAAGGAGATTCCATCCTCGCAAACCGGATAGGGGAACAGATTGCCTCCCCCCTTGTCACGATCATTGATGATCCGACCCTGCACGAGTTCGGGTACTATCCTTTCGATGCCGAAGGGGTAGAGTCGAGCAGAACCGAAATAATCAGGGACGGGGTATTTGAGTCCTACCTCCATTCCCGGGAAACCGCCGCAAAGCTTGGGGGAACCCCCGGAAATGCAAGGGCCCAGGGCTATTCCATGCCTATTGTCCGAATGAGTAACACTTTTATAGATAACGGGGACGCTGGTTTTGAAGAAATGCTCGAAGAGGTCAAAGACGGAATGTACCTGATAGGCTCCAGAGGCGGCCAGGTAAACACAGGGGAAGGAATCTTCCAGTTCAACGCCGAAAAGGGTTACCTGATAGAAAACGGGGAACTTACAGAGCTTGTCAGGGACGTCTCCCTTTCCGGAAAGACCCTTGAGATCCTGAACCACGTCTGCCTTGTAGGCAACGACCTGAAACTGACTGCGGGCAGGTGCGGAAAAGGCGGACAACTCGTCCCGGTCTCGGACGGAGCGCCGCACATTGCAATTTCAAAAGCCCTTGTGGGAGGTGCCTGAAAATGTATGAGCTTGCGAAAAAAGCCCTGAAGCTTGCCGAAAAAGCCGGGGCCGAAGAAGCCGAAGTCTATTACGTTTCAAATCATTCAACCAGTGTGGATTTCAAAAAAGATGCTCTGGAAAGCGCAAAGGACCGCAGGTCGGAAGGAATCGGCATCCGGGCAATTGTTAACGGGGCCGTGGGGTTTGCCAGCACGAACTCGGCCGAAGACCTTGAAAACACCATCAGGATTGCAGTCTCCTCCGCAAAAGTCAGGGAAAGCGATCCTGACTGGGTGGGCCTTCCCTCAAACGGGAAATACCCCGAGGTTTCGGGGATTTTCGATAAAAAAATCGAGGCCATGGACCTTGAGGACTGTATAGGACATGCCCTCGAGCTTGTCGAAGGCACAAAAGAATATTCCGGCGTTCTCCCGACCTCAGGCGGTTTTACCCGTGCAAAAGGCAGGCACCTTATACTGAACACGAACGGGATTGAAATCGAGGAAGAGTCAAGTGCAGTTTCCGGTTTCGTGGATGTAATCACGCTGGAAGGAGAACCTTCCACCGCCTATGACTATGAAGTTTCCAGAAAACTCGATATAGATTTCAGGATTATCGGGAAAAACGCCTCGGAACTGGCCCTGAAATCCCAGAACGGC
Organism: Methanosarcinaceae archaeon; assembly: GCA_028690255.1. GTDB lineage: Archaea > Halobacteriota > Methanosarcinia > Methanosarcinales > Methanosarcinaceae > JAQVBP01. The sequence continues at coordinate 3,745 of JAQVBP010000131.1, read as the reverse complement.
ATCAGTGTGGAACCCGGAAAAGCCGAGGTTATTCTGCACCCCTTTGCTTTTTCGGACATCATAGAGGCAGCCTTTGCCCCTTCCCTTGATGCGGATAACGTCCAGAAAGGCCGGTCCGGCCTGGTAGGTAAAATCGGAGAAGAACTTGCGGTTCCCGAACTTTCGATTTACGATGACGGCCTGATCGAGGGCGGGATCGAGACCTCGGCTTCGGACGACGAAGGAGTCCCTTCCCAGAGAACCCCTGTCCTTGAAAAGGGGGTTTTGAAGACCTATCTCTATGATAGCTACACCGCAGGTAAAGCCGGGATAAAAAGCACAGGCAACGCTTCAAGAGGCTCCTACACCGCTCCTCCCGCAGTCGGGCTCAGGAACTTCATAGTGGAGTTCCCGCAGTCTAATCTTATCGAGGAAACTGCTTCAGGCTTCTTCGTGACCAACGTTATAGGGGCCCATACCGCAAACTCGATTTCCGGGGACTTTTCCGTTGAGGCCAGAAACGCCTTTACCATTAAGGACGGAGCTCTCGACAAACCCATTAAGTCCCTCATGATTTCGGGCAACGCCTTTGAGCTTCTGAAAAATATAACAGGGGCCGGCCGGGACATCCGGAAAGTTGGAGGATTCATAACACCTTCAATCCGGGTCTCGGACATGAGCGTAATAGGCTGAAAACGAGGTAAGAAAAGCTTAATTCTGTTCAGGACTTACGCAATTGAACAAAAAATCATTAGCATAAAAATAAGGCAGAAAACCCCTGAGTTTTGGCTCAGGGGTAAAAATCCTGTGAATTCAAACTTAATTCGGGCTGTGGAGGACATCTGTGTTCGGAGTTCCGGATCGCAATTCAACATAAAGGGTCCGTTTTTTTAGATAATTCATACAGAACCGTTACTGCATGATTTTTAGACTTATCCCGATTTTTTATTTTCCCTTCTAGCATATTTGGCGGTCTATTTGTATTCGGTTGAAATATTGGAGAGAGCGCACCTTGCGGAGTGATGGATACTTTGCATCATCCGTAGGGGACGGGAGCAAGGAAGTCACCAAAAATTACATATGTAACCAAGGATCAAAGCAAGCTTTTTATCAGAAACCCCCTATATACGCAACGTTTTTAAGCAACATACAATTTGTATTGGTCAGATTGAGTACAGGTACGGACCATCTTTTGTATGTCAATTACAGTTACCAAATTCTATTACCGCAAAAACAGCGGAATACCGATCACCCAATCATCTAATCAGTAAAAATCCGAAACACTGAGGATTGACGAAAATGCAGTACCAGGCAACAGTAACCATTGAACAGAAGCAGGGCATGCTTGACCCCGAAGGCACGACCGTTAAAAGAGCCCTTGAACACCTCGGCTACGCAACCGAAAGTGTGAAGACCGCAAAACTTTTTGAAATCTTGCTTGAAGCCGAATCTGCCGGAGCTGCGGAGCAGAAAGTCGATGAGATGTGCCAGAAGTTAATCGCAAATCCAATCGTCGATAACTACACCATCGAAATCGAAGAGAAATAATAAAAAGCAAAGTCGGAAAAGAAAAAAACCGAGGGAAGGATATGAAAATTGCCATCATTCAGTTCGGAGGCACCAACTGTGACCTCGACGTCCTGCACGTCTTAAAAGAAGTCATGGGCCTGGACGCCGAGACTGTCTGGTACAAGCAGGAAGACCTGAGCGGCTTTGACGGGGTCGTGGTTCCTGGCGGTTTTTCCTACGGGGACTACCTGAGAGCCGGAGCAATTGCGGCCCGTACCCCAATCATGGATTCCGTAAAAAAGCTTGCAGCCGAAGGAAAACCTGTCATGGGCATCTGCAACGGATTTCAGGTACTTACCGAGGCCGGGATGCTAAAAGGAGCCCTGACAACCAACGCATACCCCAAATTCAGATGCCACTGGGCCAGCCTGAGAGTGGAAACCACTGATACGCCTTTCACCTCCAAATTCGGGAAAAGGGAAGTAATCAGGCTCCCGATAGCCCATATGGAAGGCAATTTCTACGCAGAAGAAGAGACCCTTGCCGAACTTGACGAAAACGAAAGGGTCGTCTTCCGCTACGTGGATGAAAACGGCAAAGTGACGGATGATGCCAACCCCAACGGCTCCATAGAAAACATCGCGGGAATCGTAAACGAAGGCCGAAACGTCCTCGGACTCATGCCGCACCCGGAAAGGGCTTCGGAAACAATCCTGGGTTCCGATACCGGCCGCAAGATGTTCGAGTCAATGGCAGATTACATCACAGAGAACTTCTGAGTTCTCTACTTTTTTCTGCTTTTCTTTTTCTACTTTTTTTCACGACTGATTCTTTTACTGATTTTTTTCAGATCAGGCTATATAGATCTTTCTTAAATTATAATGTATGAAACTCACGGTCCTTGTTGACAACAACACTCTTATCGACAGGTACTTCCTGGCAGAACCCGGCCTCTCCTTCCTCATTGAAACTGCAGGCACAAAAATCCTTTTTGACACCGGCTACTCTGAGATCTTCCTGACAAACGCCCGGAAAATGGGAATCTCCCTGCTGGATCTCGATTTTCTGGTCCTCTCTCACGGACACCTTGACCATACCTGGGGCCTTGACCCTTTTTTTCGGCTCCTTGCGGAAGCGAAAATCGAAGGGTACCCCTGCAAATCCCCGACTCTGGTGGCCCATCCCTTTGCGTTTCTGAGTAAGCGGTTGAAGGGGGTGGGGGAAATAGGAAGCCTGCTTTCCCCCGAAAAACTTGCGGAACACTTCGAACTCAGGCTTTCCGATGGCCCCCTCTGGCTGACCGAAAACCTCCTCTTTCTGGGGGAAATTCCCCGAAACTTTGATTTTGAAAACGGGGAAGCTATAGGCCATATCGTGAAAGAAGGGGGAGAACAGGAAGCTGATTGTCTCTTCGACGATACGGCCCTTGTTTACAGAGCAAAGGAAGGGCTCGTGGTAATAACAGGTTGTTCCCATGCCGGCATCTGCAATATCACGGAATACGCCCGGAAAGTCTGCGGGGAAGAGAAGGTGCTTGACATCATAGGCGGTTTTCATCTCCTGAACCCTTCGGAAATACAGATGAATGGGACAATTGAATACCTGAAAAGACTGGGGCCTGAATGCATTCACGCCTGCCACTGTACGGATCTGTATTCAAAAATAGAACTTGCAAAAGGAGTTGATCTTAAAGAAGTCGGGGTCGGGATGCGATTAGAATACGACTGACCCCCAATTTCCCTCCTATTTCAGTTTTTTACGGGAAGGATCACAAAAGAATGTAAATTATATTGCATGTTTCAGGGGGATCAGGCCGGATTCCTTGTCCTTCCGAACTTTTACGTGGTTGAGAGGCCTGAAATGAGTTAGATAAGAACATTGCGTTCCTGACTATAGTCAGGGTTCAATATTCAGATTCATTTCGAACCGGCCGTTCTCCTGCGGCGGCCGTTGAAAACGCCGGGTCCATAATCCCTATAATATATATCACAGTTGTCAAGATATAGTTCGACCATCCCTTAAATAAGTATATCTTTTAAAAGGAATCTGCATTTGGGTATAATTTATTTTACATGCCCCCAATCCCGTTTTTTACTTCCCCGAAGAGAAAACTTTAATATAAGAACTTCCTATCAGTACTCTTGCAAGTGGGCTCGTAGGGTAGCCAGGATATCCTAATGGGCTTCGAAGTAACTGCGTTTATATTGTGGTTTACGAAGATACCCATTGACTCGTGTTCGAATCGCGGCGGGCCCGT
>JAQVBP010000130.1:3629-8411 GCA_028690255.1 Methanosarcinaceae archaeon | reverse complement strand
GATCTTTTGGATCTTTTGGATCTTTTGATCTTTTGGATCTTTTGGATTGCCTTATTTGTGGGATTATCTAAATGTTTATAGTTTTGTTTTGAAATCCGGTCTGTTTACTCTTCTTTCTTTTCTTTAATATAAATCGCAGGCCTCAGGGGTTCCGCAAACCTGGACTTTTTCTCGGGGTCGTATTCGGGTTTATCGGCACTGAAGATTTCAACAGGGCATCCGATTTCGTTTTCCAGGAAGGCTGTGGCCTCTTTCAGGAGGGCCTGTTCATCAAGAGCAAGGCCTGCAACGGCTTCGTAGCGTTCGGCCCCTCCGCTCTTGAACTCGGGGATGAGTTTCTGAACAAATTTCGGGATCTCCTTTCCGAAACGCTTCATTTCGGGGTTTGCCATGAGACTCTTTATAAGGGAGCCCACTTCCAGCGAGCCTTCGGCCTGCAGTTCACAGGCGTGTTTTACAGCCTCGTTCTTCCAGGAGGGGGATGTATAAAGGTAGACTTTCCCGGGAGTCATTTTCGTAACCCTGATGATCTCCTCCACATCGTAGAGGGTATTTTTGACCAGATCCTCGGCAAATTCGGCTCCTGCGTCCAGAAGTTCCTCGGAATAGAGGGGATAGGGAGCAAAGGAGACCGGGTCCTCATGGCCCATGGCTTCCCAAACTTCCTCGCAGAGATGGGGGGTAAAGGGAGCCATCAGCCTTACCCAGTTGTCCAGCACCGTGTAAAGGAGAGCTTTTCCACCTCTTCTCTGGTACCACCTGACATCGTTATAGAGCAGGAAGAAAGAGTTTTGTATGGCATTTCGGGTCTGTATGGAGGAGAGAGCCGTGTTTGTCTCCCGGATATAGTATTGCAGGCGGGAGAGTATCCAGCAGTCGATCTGTTTGAGTTCGACATTGAGGGTCGGGCGTTCTCCGCTCTCGATAATATCCCTTGCAAAATAGTAGAAGCGGTCCACCTGCTTCCGGGCCGAGTCCACTCCGGACATCTGCCAGTCCGCATCCTGGGTCTGCTCGGCAGAGGAGAGAATGTACATCCTGGTGATGTCCGCTCCGTAGCTTTCGACCGCACTTACCAGGGTCAGGAGGGGGCCTTTGGATTTGCTCATCTTTTTTCCTTCAAGCGAGACAAAACCGTTTACTGCAAGGGAGCGGGGCCACTGGGCTTCCTCGAAGAGGGCCACGTGGTGGAAGAGGAAAAAGAGGAGGTGATTCGGGACCAGGTCCTTTCCGGAAGAGCGGAGGTCCACAGGGTACCAGTAAGCATGGTCCCGCCTGATCGCTTCCAGAGTCTCGACCGGAATTCCGGTCTCGGCGGCGACTGCTGCGGGGTCTCCTTTTCCGAGAAAGGCGTAGTCGAAGAAGGAAAGGGTAAGCTGCTCAAGTTTCAGGTCTCCATTTTCAATGAACCTGGCGATAATATAGTAACTCATGTAAATGGTGGAGTCGCCCAGAGACTCGATAAGCCATTCCTTATCGAAAGGCAGCAGGGTCCCGAGTCCTTTCCTGCGGGCACAGGCCTTGTCCTTGAGCCAGTCGATCTTGTTCTCGAACTCGACCCTGTACTCCGTGGGAATAATCCGCATCTTGCTCAGGCATTTGTAGACTTTGTCCTTCCATTCGGGGTTTGAATAGTTCAGGAACCACTGGCCTTTCACCATGTTCACGACACAGGGAGTCCCGCAGCGGCAGACCACGGGCTCGCTGAATTCATAGAAAACCTCTCCGATGTTTTCCCCGATTAAGTCCCGGGTAAGGACGTCCTTGATCTTCGAGACGGCGTAGCCTTCGTATTTTCCGGTGATGGCTTTGAGTTTTCCTCCGTGGAACTCCCGCCTGTAAATGATTTTTGTGGCTCCTTCGGCTTTCGGGTCGGTCTGGGACTCGATCCCCTGGGCTTCCACAATTTCTTTAGCCGGAAACTCCCCGAATTCCGGGACCTCGATCAGGGAGATCAGTTCGATTTCCCGCAGGTCCTGGGTGATCCCGAACTCGCTCAGGTCCGCATCGTAAAGGTCACGCAGGGCCAGGTAGTCGAAGGGGGCGTGGGCAGGCACACTCATAACTATACCACTGCCGTTTCCGGGTTTGACGAAGGATGCAGGAAGGGAGATTATCTCGTTTCCGGTAAGCGGGTTTTTGAGCCTGATCCCTATAATGTCCTTTGCGGGTACGTCCTCGAGGTATTCAACTTCCCGGTCCGTGAAGGTAAGTTTCCGGAAGGCTTCTTTGCTCACGACCCAGTATTCGACCCGCCCCTCCTTTTCGACCCTGGCTTTCACATAGTCCACGGCAGGGTTTACCCAGAGGTTGGTCACTCCGAAAGTTGTCTCGGGCCTGAGGGTGGCGCAGGGCAAAACCAGGTCTCCGCAGGTGAACTTTATGAGGGTGTAATCTACAATGGTCGCTTCTTCCCCGTGCAGGATGTCGTGGTCCTCAACAGGGTTGTTGTCGTTCGGGCACCATTTTACGGGGTGAGACCCTTTCACGATCAGGTCTTTTTCATAAAGACGGGTATACTGCCACTCGATGAACTTTTTATAGGTGGGGTCTGTGGTTGTGAACTTACGCCTCCAGTCAATGGAATAACCGATCAGGCGCATGGCCTTTTCGGCTTCCACCTTGAAGTAGTCCACGATTTTCTCCGGAGTTGTGAGGGTCGGGAGGAGGTCTCCGGGAATGCCATGGAACCGCTCATAGACGTCCATGGTTTCAGGGTCCCTGTTTTCGATCTGTTCGGCCAGGCCTACGATGGGGGTGCCTGTTACGTGAAAACCCATGGGATAGAGCACATTGTATCCGAGCATCCTTTTATGCCGGGCCACAACGTCTCCTATCGTAAAGGTCCGGGTATGCCCTGCGTGCAGGTTCCCGTTAAGGTAGGGGTAGGGGATGGTTATGAAGAATTTCTCCCGCTCGTCGGCTTCGGCTTCGAATATCCCGCTCTCTCTCCACTTTTTCTGCCATTTCGCTTCGATTTCCTGTGGTTTGTAGTCCTGCTCCATTAACTCACGCCCGCTCTTGCCTGGGGTTTCAAAAAAATAATAAGATGAAATAAAAACGATATATTTATTAATCGCTTAATAAATATCATAATTTATTAACCGATTAATAAATATTTTAATTTATTAACAAACGATTTAATAAATTAATTTATTAATAACTAAATCAACAAATTAATTTATCACCAGCTGATTCTAGAAATTAATTCATCAATAGGCCGCTTAATAAATTACATTAGTTTCCGAAGACTGCTTCCCGGATAGCTTCGATATTCGCGTCCACCACGATTGGGGGCTCACAGATATCAATTACCCCCTGCGGGTCCTTCAGGAGGTGCCCGGTGGTGATGCAGACAACGCTCTCGTCCCTGCCGACTACCCCGGCCTCGACAAGTTTTTTCAGGCCTGCAACCGAGGTTGCACTTGCAGGCTCGACTCCTATCCCTTCAAGCCGGGCCAGGTCTTTCTGGGCCTCGATGATTTCCTCGTCGGTTACGGACTCTGCGGTTCCCCCGGACTCCCGGATTGCAAGGAGGGCTTTTCTTGCGTTTACGGGATTTCCGATCCTGATAGCCGTTGCGACGGTTTCGGGATTCTCTTCGGGGGTAATGGCTTCAGCCCCGCTTTTGATAGCTTTTACAATCGGACAGGCGCCTTCGGCCTGGATTCCTGTCATTTTCGGGATTCCGTCCGTTACCCCGAACATTTTGAATTCCCTGAAGCCCTTGTAGATGGCTGTAATATTGCCTGCGTTTCCTACGGGCAGGACCACCCTGTCAGGCACCTTGAAGTCGAGCTGGTCTGCGATTTCAAATCCGATGGTCTTCTGGCCTTCGAGCCTGAAGGGGTTGATTGAGTTGAGGAGGTAGATCTTTTCCTGAGCGCAGAGCGTCCGCACAAGAGCAAGGGCGTCATCGAAGTTTCCGCGGATGCTGAGGACCTTTGCCCCGTGCATGAGGGCCTGGGCGACCTTTCCGAGGGCGACTTTTCCTGCAGGGAGTAAAACGATCACAGGAATTCCGGCTTTTGCCCCGTAGATTGCAAGGGATGCCGAGGTGTTTCCGGTAGAGGCACAGGCCACGGTCTTCATCCCGAGTTCGAGGGCCTTTGAGACTCCGACGGTCATGCCCCGGTCCTTAAAAGAACCCGTAGGGTTCATGCCTTCGTGCTTGACGTAAAGTTCTTTGATCCCTATCTTTTCCGCAAGCCTGTCACATTTATAAAGAGGAGTCCCGCCTTCCATGATGGTCACAGGTTCCCTCTCAACCGGCAGGAGTTTTGCGTACTTCCAGACGGAAGGACACTCGGTTTTTAGTTTTTCCATGTCGAGTTCGATGGAGGAATAGTCATAAATGACATCGAGCAGCCCGTCACACTTGCTGCAGGTGTATATCAATTCGTCTTTTGGATATTCCGCACCGCATTCAATACACTTAAGATGATACATTAAATTGCTCCTGTGTTTATGATTAAGTAAATGGAATTTTGAAGTTTTTATAAATCGTGTTTTACGTTAATGAATTACGGGATTAGTATAATTATCGAGTATAATTAGATTTTGTATTCTAAACACGCTACTCGCTCTTAAATTATACGATATATTTTAAAGGTATGGGACGACCTTCTCAAATTAGCTCCGAAAATTGGAATTCTAACTTGATAAGGATGGCTTTAAAATAAAGCTCATAGGTATTTTACAATATTATCACTAAACATTATCACTAAACATTATCACTAAACATTATCACTAAACATTATCACTAAACATTATCACTAAACA
>JAQVBP010000130.1:0-3529 GCA_028690255.1 Methanosarcinaceae archaeon | reverse complement strand
ATTATCACTAAACATTATCACTAAACATTATCACTAAACATTATCACTAAACATTATCACTAAACATTATCACTAAACAGGAATTCAAAACCATGCCCCCGGAAAAATCCTATACCCTGACTGCTGTCCCAATGGGCAATTCCAACGCCTATCTCCTCACAGCCGGAGCTTTCGCAGTCCTGGTCGACGCCGGATGTGGCAGCAAAATTAAGAACCTTGAAGCAGCCCTCGAACAAAAGAACCTGAAATTCTCTGACATCAAACTGGTCATCCTCACCCACACTCACTACGACCACGTTGGCTGCCTGCCCGAAATAAGGGAGCGCAGCGGGGCAAAAATCCTTGTCCACGAAGCCGAGGCCGGGAACCTGGAAAAAGGCTACACCCCGTTTCCGAAAGGCACCATGTGGTTTACGAAAATCATATCAGGAATGGCAAACGGCCTTCTGTCCTCAAAGGCAAAATACCCTCCCGTGAAAGCGGATATCGTCATCAAAGGAGAATACGACCTGAAAGATTACCTTCCCGGAGTAAAGGCACAGGTAATCTCCACTCCAGGCCACACCGCGGGTTCGATTTCCGTGATCCTGCAAAACGAAGATGCAGTTGTCGGGGACACGCTTTTCAGTGTAATGCCCTGGACCGTTTTCCCTCCCTTTGCCAACGATGAAAAACAGCTTTTAAAAAGCTGGGAAAAGCTTGCCGAAACAGGCTGTGCAACCTTTTACCCTGGCCACGGAAATGAGTTCCCGATTGCAAAACTGGTGGATAACTACAGGAAACTGAGTGCCAGAATTTGAATCGGTTTTGGTTTCCGGTACTCTCAACGGCCGACGCAGGAGGCCGGATGTTTCGAAATGAAACTGAAGACAGAACACACGCTAAAACCCGCGGGGATGTGAACGAAGGAAAACGCATCATTGAGCCACACTCGTTTTTTAGCCGGACCCCAATCATTTAAAAAAACTAGCCAGTGTCGTTGAAATTATTTTTTTCCATCCCAGTCACGAAAAGCCCGGCCTGCGGCCGTGAGTATGCCGGGCCTTTATATAAGCGGATTCTGAAAACCCCTTAAATCCGGAAATCAGATTCAATAAGCCGGCCGGTTTTCGGATTGTGGAGCAATTCTTCGATTATCCCCGACCTCAATACCTCAACGTCGGATAACCATTGTCTGAAGGGCATCTGCGGCGCTTACGGCTTTGTCCGCAAGGTCTCCGATAAGTTCCACAAGTTCCGTCAGGTGCCTGACTCCTGAGCCCCGGAGGGTTTCCTGTTCCCTGAAAATGAGTTTCATAAGTCGGGACTCGATAACGTCCACTTCATGCTCCAGCCTGTCAATCTCGGGCACGAGGGCAAAGGTGGCTTTGAGCTGGGGTTTGCTAAAAGAGGTGCTGACCAGTTTGTAGAGCTTTTCTATGAGGGTATGGTAGACTTTAACGGTCTCCTCCACCTTTGCTACGAGTTCCAGAAAGCCTTTTTTTATTTCAGAGGGGAGAAGCGGGGCCCCCCCCACCCCCTCCTTCTCCCTTTCTTCAGAAGTTCCGTACTCCCGAAGTTTCATCCAGTAAACGGCATTTCGGGCCCCATTGACTATGCAGTCCTGCTCCGAGAGAAAGTCCAGCAGGAGTTTCGGGTCAACAGGGGTTTTCACGGAAGAAGAAAGTCCGGCCCGAATCTGCTGCTTTATGTAGTCGGCTTCCTGCTCGATCCCGTTAAGCTCGATGCTAAGCCGCTCTACGGTTTCCGGATCTCCGGAAAAGTAGGCCTCCAGGGCCTCAGCCAGTTTCCTGGCCGCAAGCACGGCTTTTCTGGAATGCTCCTCTAAAGGAAGAAAAGGAGGTTTTCCAAAGACCTTGATTACCGAACGCACATATTTTGCAGCCATTGTTCCCTCACTACAGATCAAATACACTTTGCACAAACTTTGAAGCCATTATTTCTCCGCCACAGCCCACATAAACTGTACTAATTTTTCAGCCAAATTTTCCATCCGAATTTTCCCATTGTCTCAAACCCCCAGGGCCCCAAAGCCCAGAAAAAGCAGGGCGGACGTGAGGGCTGCAACCGGTACGGTTACTATCCAGGAAAAGACTATCTTCCAGACAACACTTAAATCTACTGCAGAGAGTCCACCGGCCAGGCCCACTCCTATAACCGAGCCCACAAGGATATGCGTGGTAGAGATGGGAAGGGAAACGTAACTGTGCAGGAGCACGACCGAAGCTGTCGCAAACTGGGCTGCAAATCCCCTGGAGGGAGTCAGTTCCGTTATTTTGGAGCCCACGGTCTCGATTACCCGGTAGCCCCAGGTGGAAAGCCCGAGGACCATCCCCACCCCCCCAAGCATAAAGAGCCAGGCCGGAACCTCTTCTCCCCCTATCAGCCCGAGCCTGGCAAAGGCTGCGGAAAGGGGGCCGACTGCTCCAGCAACGTCGTTTGAGCCGTGGGCAAAGGCAAGGTAGCAGGCGGTTATGACCTGAAGGCCCACAAAGTACTTTTCCACGTCTTTCTCGACCCGGTGCAGGACCAGGGTCCGGATAAGGACAAAGAGGAGAAAAGCCAGGACCGCGCCCAGGACGGGAGAGATTAACCAGCTTGCAACAATCCGGGCCAGCACAGGCCACCGGATCAGGGAATAGGGAATAATTCCCCTGTAGGCCAGGGCCAGGCCGAAGCCCAGCATGCCTCCGACGCTTGCATGGCTGGTTGAGACGGGCAGGTTGTAAAAGGTCGCAAAGGTGACCCAGAACCCGGCGGCCAGGACTGCGGCCAGCATTCCGAGGGCGAGCATGTGGGGGAACCCTCCCACTCCCCCTGCAAGACCTGCAGGGCCGTTTCCGAGGTTTCCGGGATTTCCAAGCTCTCCGAGCCGGTCTATGGGAACGATTCCCTTTGCTATTGTTTCGGTAACCCTGCTTCCGAAATAGACTGCTCCCAGAAACTCGAAAACGGCCGCAAGGACGATGACCTGCCTGATGCTAAGACCCCCCGTCCCGACTACCGTGCCCATGGCGTTTGCCAGGTCGTTTGCGCCTATGTTCCAGGCCATGTACAGGCCCGCAAGCCCCAGGGCCGCAAGAAGGTATATTTCCGCCAGGATTTTTCCTCCTTTTCCGAAAATTCCCAAAAAATCCCGCACTTTCAGTCAAGCCGGTACTCTGTAACCTCTTTGCTTAGAAAATAGCCGAGCACCGTCCGGATAAGCACTACTATTCCGAGCAGGAGAAGTTCTTCCCTGGACGGGTTCAGGACCGTTTCCAGGATGTCCGCAGCGATATAAAATTCCAGTCCGAAGACGATTTTATTCGTCAGTTCTTTTCTTATTTGCTGATAATTATAGGGTTTTTTGAACAGCTCCAGGAGCAGGATCTCGGCGGTTGACCTGAGCCCTCCGTAGATGATAAGGAACGAACCCACTATGCTGAAAAAAAACGAAAAAGCGCCCAGAACCAGTTCTTCCAGATAGTAGAGCAAAACTTCCCCTCCCCGCGAGACCTGCCCTGAAAAAACCGGGCCTTGCAGTTTC
>JAQVBP010000129.1 GCA_028690255.1 Methanosarcinaceae archaeon | reverse complement strand
AGCACTTTTGCTTTTTGCTCCCAGGTCACCTTATGCCTGCAGTTTAATTCAAGGGCTATATCGTAAGCTTCAAGGGCCTCTTCATATTCTTTAAGGCCTGCAAAAGCATCTCCTTTTTCGGTCCAGACCTGTTCGGTTTCAAGCCCTAGCTCAATTGCCCTGTCAAAGGATTCAAGGGCCTTTTTAAATTTTCCGATTTCAAGGAAATACATCCCCCTGTTATACCAGGCTCTTGCAAATCCCGGTTCAAGGGTCAGGGCTTTTTCATAGGATTCCAGGGCTTCAGCATATCTTTTAAGGTGTAGCAGGGCATCTCCCCGGTTGCTCCAGGCCTCCACGCATTCAGGGCCCATTTCAAGCCCTCTGTCATAAGCTTCCAGAGCCGTTTCATAATTTTCAAGCCGGAGCAGAGCGTTTGCTTTTAAAACCCAGGCTCTTGCAGACTCCGGGTTAAGTTTAAGGGCCCGGACAAAGCATTTCAGGGCTTCCTCGATAACTCCGATTTTCAAAAGTTCAAATCCTATGCTTATCCAGACAGGCCCCATGTCCTGCCTGATGGACAGGGCTTTTTCATAGAAAGGAATAGCTTCTTCCGGAATCTCAAGGGCAGAGAAAAGGTTCGCTTCGTTTACCCAGGCCTCGAAATATTCGGGATCTATTTTAATAGCTTTATTATAGCATTTAATTGCTTCACTGAATTTTTCCAGTTTTACATATACATCGGCTTTGTTTACCCAGGCCTCTTTAAATTCGGGCTTGCACCGGATCGCATTTTCATAATACAGAAGCTGCTTTTCAGGGTCTTCTGTGCTACAGGCCAGTTCAAACCACTCATCAGCGGTTTTTTCCAGAACTTTTTTATTTACATTGTCCACATCAACCACTACCAAGTTCGTCATAAAATAAAGATTGATTTTTTGGGCAATAAGCTCTGCTATTTTTACATTTGATTGAAGGGGTACTATTTACATTATTTAACATGAATGTGCAATGCGTACTTTCATTTTTTGTGCCTGTTATCCAAAGAATAACATGTACGTTTTTTAAGTGTTTGCCGTATCTCCGTCTTTCGCCCGACAGATCCCATTTTCCCACATTGTTTGAAAAGGGGGTACGGGGTTATGTATTAAGCTCCCTGTACTTCTCAATACACTTTCGGGCTTCTTCAAGCCTTCCAAGTTTCTCCAGGACTTTTGCTTTTTGCTCCCAGCTTTCTGCGTATTCGGGGTCAGAGGCAATGGCCCTGCCATAAGCCTCCAGAGCTTTTTTATCTTTTTGAAGGGCTGTAAACACCTTTCCTTTCCCGATCCAGGCCCACTTGCATTTCCCGTCGAATTTGAGGGCCCTGTTAAAAGCCTGCAGGGCTTTTTCATATTCCTTAAGGCCCACAAGTGCGTTCCCTTTTTCACTCCAGGAGTTTTCGTTTTCAAGCCCCAGTTGAATTTCCTTATTAAAGGACTCCAGGGCTTCCTCAAACCTTTCAAGTTTGATCAGGATCAGCCCTCTGTTGTGCAGGGCAAAGACATTTTCCGGGTCCAGTTCAAGCCCCTTTTCGGTAGACTCAAGCGCCTCCGTTTGTCGTTCGAGAAAGAGCAGCATAAGCCCTCTGTTAATCCAGACATCAGCGGCTTCCGGGTCAAGTTCAAGCGCCTTATTGAGGACTTCGATGGCTTCCTCATACCTGTCAAGCATGTACAGGACCTGGGACTTTGAAACCAGAGGCCCGGGGTCCCCGGGATTTTCGGCAATGGATTTATCGATTAATTCCATGAAGGCTTCCGGGTTAAGGAAGAGCGCTTCATTATAATAATCAAGGGCCTCTTCCGGTTCCTCCAGTGCGGAAAATGCATGGCCTTCTCCAAGCCAGGCTTCATAATAATTAGGGTCAATGTCGGTTGCTTTTTCGTAGCATTCGATAGCCTCCTCAAATCTTTCGAGGTTCATGTAAAGCTCCGCCTTGTTAAACCAGGCCTCCTTGCAGAGGGGGTCCCTTATAATAGCATTTTCATAATACAGGAGTTGCTTCACCGGTTCTTCTTCATCTCTGGCCATCTCAACCCATTCTTCGGCAACGCTGCTATCATTTTTTTTTATTTTCTTTTCCAGTGTGTCACTTCCTCATTTATGTTAATGTAGATGTGCCGTTCTCTAAAATGTCTTTTCCTGAGTTAACAGGTTCTAATATCAAACAATCAAAAAAAGATAGGGGGTGCATGAAGTTTGCGTGTCCCTTCCTTTGTTCCTCATATTTCTGTTTCAGGAGGGGGCTTAAGGATCGAATGGGGCGTATCACTATAAAAGAATTGGCCCAAAACTTACAAAATTTCCTCATGCACTTTTTATTTCTCTCTGCCAGTTATAATTCTCCATACCAATCATAATGGTCTACGGCTTCATCATCCCTTCTCCGGGTATAATGTTCCGGGGCTTTTTCATAGTATAGGAGCTTTTTTCGGGGTATTTTGTCTCACAGGTTACAGGCACAAAGGCACAAAAAATGAACGTATATGATACTTTCATTCTAAAAGCAGTAAGCTACTCCCCTGCCCCCGTCCCAAAAAATCCTTTTAAAAATTATCCGCCGAATTCCTCATTCCACTTATCATACTTCTCAAGCTCGGCCTTCGTCAGGGGAGACCTGATCTTTTCAAAGGCCGCCTCGAAATAATCAAAGTTCAGCGAAGTCACTTTCAACTGCCTTTCTTTAAGTTCTTTGTAGGGCAGGTCCGCCAGGGAATCTAGGTCCCGGTTCTCTCCCCTGACCATGTTCCAGATGGCCTGCTGGCAGAGGTTCTGGAGGTCCCGGCCCGAGTAGAGCTTTTCGATGCAGGTTTCGGCCAGGGAATCGAGGTCAAGTTTTGAGTAGTCAAGGTCTTTGATATGGAGCTTTATAATCTCCCTGCTGGCCGTTTCGTCGGGAAGCGGGACTTTGATCCGGCGCGGGAAACGTGAGAGGACGGCCGGGTCCATATCCCAGGGGGTGTTTGTGGCGGCCAGGGTCAGCATGAGTTTGTCGCTCTTCTTGTCCTGGAGCCCGTCGAGTTCCGAGAGGAGGCTTGAGAGCAGGCGGCGGGAGGATTCGCTCGTATCTCCTTCCCGGGAGAGGCTGATTGCGTCGAACTCGTCAATGAAGACGATTGAGGGGGAGTGTTTCCGGGCTGCTCCGTAGAGGGCCGAGATCATTTTTGAGGATTCTCCAAAGTACTTTGAGAGGACCTTATCAGCCTTGATGTCGAAAAAAGTCGCGTCCAGACTGCCTGCGGCCGCAGCTGCAAGGAGGGTTTTTCCGGTCCCCGGAGGGCCAAAGAGCATGATGCCTTTCCAGGGCTTGATGGAGGCGGGTTTCTGGAGGCCTGCGATTGCGATGGTCTCTTTCATGAGGTGCTTTACTTCGGAGAGGCCGCCTATATCGTTCCAGCGCACATTTGATTTTGAAATCAGGGACTCGGCGTAGGTGAGGAGTTCGTCTTCCTTTTCTATTTCGGAATTTCCCGTATTTCCGCTTCCACTTCCGCTTCTTCCTTCTCCCCGCTCCCTCCCCGCCCCGGATTTTCCGGAAGCTTTTCCGGGGGTTGCGGCTTTTCGGGCCTGGATGGCATTTCCCACATTGTCGGCGTTTCGTTCCCACTTCCCGGCTCTTTCCAGGTAAGCCTGTTTCTGAGCCGGGACTTTTTCTGCAAGGATTTTCATAATCCTTGAACATTCCAGGGCCTTTTTCCTGGCTTTTCCACTGTCTCCGGCCGCCTTTGCCTCTTTGTACTCTTTTGTGGCGGCTTCAAGGGAGGAAAAGAGGGGGCCTGTTAAATCCACTATCATTTTATCACTCACTGGATGAATAAATTAGAAGCTTTTAGAGGGAAATTACTTTTCTGCGTTTTGTTTTTCAGCTCCTTCTTCTGCTTCCTTTGCTTCTTCTTTCATTTTCATTTTTAAATTTTCCTTATTGTATCGGGCCGCACTGTACGAAGGGCTTATTGAAAGGGCTTCGTCATAACACTCCAGGGCTTTTTTGTACTCCCCAAGTTCGGCATGTGCGCTTCCGAGCAGGTTCAGGGCCCCCGCGAAATTCGGCTTTAATTTTACAACATTTCCGAAACATTCGACCTTTCTGGCGGGATCTTTCTCCTTTCCCCCGAGTTCGAACCAGTCCTGAGCGGTTTTGCCTTCGATCTTCTTTTTGAAAATCTGTTCTAAAAATCCGAAAAATCCCAAAGTTTCACCCTCTCAATCTTTTTTCCATATTTTTCCATTTTTGCCTGTACAGTCGGAACCAGGGGCCAAAAACTTCGGGCCGGTTTCTCAGGCATTAGAGTACTTATTCATAGTCTTCTTTAGCCCTGTAGTCCCTGCTTTCAATCACGACTTCCTCGGCTTCCCCGGGGTCAAGGTCCCCGTCCTTTACCGCCCGGATGGCGCTCAGGATATCGTCCAGGTCTTCTTCCTGCTCGACCCCGGTCAGCATGGTGCTTGAGGTCATGTCAATTATGGAGCTGACGACGGAGTCCCGGCTCTGAGCCTCCAGGTTCTGGGAAATAAGCCAGTTTTCGAGTTTTTCCGGTTCGATTTTTTGGACTTTTTCCCAGACTCCTGTGGCCTGCAGGTCGGCCTGGTGTTCCTTGAGTATGAGCATGTTGGAAACGGCTCTGAGCTCCCTGTCAAGTTTGGCCTGGGCCGCAAGCTTCATTTCTTTTCTCTGGGAAACGGTTTTGATCCGCCTGGCAATTGAGAGTTCTTCACTCTTTGATTTTGCAGCCTTTGCTTTTTCGAAGAGTTTGGTGATTTCATTCTCGGCTGTGCGGACTTCGGCCTGCAGGTCTTCGATTTTGTGGTTAAGTTTGATCTCCATGAACCGGAGGTCTTCGGTTTTCATGGAATCTACCGGGTTTCTGGTTCCGAAGAGTTTTGAAAAAATGCCCATTCTGTTTTCCCCCATCTGGTTTTTTGCTTTTGTTTGGACTTATTCGGGATTTCTCATAGAGTTTAGAGTCATCACTCTTCCATGCCTTTCTCAAGACTCTTTTCAAGAGATATGGTCTGCTCCACTTCCTCAACGTCCATGGCCCCGGTCTCAACACTGCTCCAGGCGTTAAGGAGCTGGGCCTCGTCCTCGTCTTCCCCTGCTTCAAATTCCGTGATATCCATCTCAAAGACACGGTTCAGGTCGGTCAGGACCCCCTCAAAGTCCTTGCCGGTAAGGCTGGTCCTTATCAGAGCACTTTCAAAGTTTTCAGATCCGATTTCGGAAATCCTGTCCCATACCTTGTTTTTCTTCAGGTCCTCTTCGTACTTCTTGACCACAAGGAGGTTCGAGACGAACATGTACTGCTTGTTCAGGGTCGTGAAATTTTTGAGTTTCAGCCTGGCTTCGGTGTCAAGCTGCTTTATCTCCTGGGCAAGCATCTTCTTTTTCATAAGGTCCGACCCGACTCCGTCCTGAAACTTCTGTTTCTTGTCCTTCTCTATTTTGTTAATGTCTTTCCTGATCCTTTCCATGCGGTTCTTCAGGCGGATTTCCTCTTCCTGAAGGTCCCTTGTGTCCAGCTTGTCGACCGGGTTCTTCTTGAATGCATCCATCGAACTTTTTATTGTATCCCTTATTCCCATATTCTTCACCTGTATAGCTATCGGGCCTCGACATCCCAATATTTATAATCTTATTTTGTTAATTTATATGTTATTTCTAGCTTTACTTTGTGCATTGAGCTGTTCTGTGTCAAATCCCAATGTAGTTGTAAATATGGCTCTAAACATTGATTTTTGTCTTTAGTTTTCCCTTAAACCTGTCTCTGTTCGTCAAATCCCAATCTTCTTGTGTAAGCTAAGAGTCAATATATTATTAGTGAGTATTTCCTATATTAACTTTATCTCCATTATGGATGCATGTTCACATCATCTCCAAAATGGGTATATTTCTTAATCGCCAATTCCTTGTTAATATCCAAAACGGAGCTATATTTATATAGGACTGGCAACTTTACTCTTAAAAGATGGAATATCTGTTTACCATTGACTACAGTTCGGATGCAGAAAGAAAGCGGATCGATTATACTGTCGAGCGCTGGAGCGCCAGGGCCGAGGTCCGGAAGCCTAAAGGAGCTGTTCTGCTCTTCAAGGGCCCTGAATCTGATGTTGACGAGTTTATAGATGACCTTTTTTCCAGACTTGATATCGAAGCCGGGAAAGTGGGGATCTACAGGGCCGAGCCTTACGAACCTGCGGTTGAAAAACAGAAAAGGGAGCTTGCTTACGAAAGTTCCGAACGCTTTGAAGCCGTCCAGAGTTTCCTGAACTACCTTATGAGCAAGTTCGGGGCGAGCTTTGAGTATTCGACTGAAAACGCCAGCCATTACACAGCTTACACTAAAAAAGGGCAGGCCAGTATTGAGATTCGCTGGCTGGGCTGTTCATGTGAGAAAGAGACCAAGGGCCTGGAATTCGAGAAGAAAATGGAAGGGGGCGAGGAAGTGGGAGGTCCCCCTTCCCTGCGTCCTCTGCTCCGGTTTATAATTTATGTGGAGGGGTATGGAAATGCAGTTGATTTTATCACGGAAAGGTTCGATGAGGAAATGAGTATCTTTTTGGGAAGGTGAGTAGAGTGTTTGCCGAGGGAAATATTGAGTGTGTGGAAAAATTACTTAAACCTGCAAAACGGGTCCTGAAAGTGGGCATGCCCATAAAACACGACGCTTTTGAGCGCAGGGTCGATCTCTGGAACAAAATCCGTATGAACTATGACAGTTACCTGGACGAGGACTGTGGCTCCTTCCTGAAAGACCTGGACCAGCATTTCCGCTCCACGTTTGACGGGGGCCTGCTCGTGCTTGCGGCAAGTTTCAAAGAAAACGGGGAGTTCTTCGGGGCCGCGGATATTTTCAGTGAAGAGGAAATCGAACTTTACCGGAGGATCGTAAGGTACGACATCTTTGACCTCCTTTCCGTTGCAGACCTCCGGAAAAAGCTTGTACAAAAAGACGATAAAGTACTCGATCTTCTAAGGGACTACTATGTCTCAATGGACTCCTGGGTTGACGCAAAACTGAATGATTCCTCCCTCAGACTCACCCTCCGTTACTACCTGAAGAAAAAATGGGACGGGTACAGGACAAAGCTCAACGAGGCGGTCAGCAGCTCGGTTATGGAACTGGACTGGTTAAAGTCTCTTATCAAAAGCTGGGAAGCCGAAACCGAAGGAAAGGTAGATGCCAGGACAAAGGAGCTCGGGGCTGAAAAGGCACAGGTTGAAGCGAGGGTTGAAGAGCTTTACGTGGAAAAAGTCCTTACGGAAACTTCCCTGAAGCAGGCGGAAGCTGAAAAGTTGATGGCCGAATCCCGGGCAAGAACTATTTCCACGGAAAAGGCTCTTGCAGAAGAGCAGATGCGGCAGGCCTCTTTACAAAAAGCAGAAGCTGAAGCCCGGCTTGAGTCCCTGGCCCGGGAAAACGCAGATGCAGGGGCCCGGATTCAGGCTATTGAATCCGAAAAAGCCGGTGCAGAAGCCCGGGCGCTAGAGATGGCTCTTGAAAAAGAACGTGCTGAACAGCAGGCAAATGAAATGGCCGCTGAAAAAGAAAAGGCCGAATTGAAACTCAGGGAGCTCACAGCCGAGAGTGACCTTTTGCAGGGAAAAGGCAGTCGATATGTGAAACTGGAAGAAGTGAAGCAGTACGAGCTGAATTTCATAGGGAGGATTGAACACAGACTCGGAAATACCATCACATTTTCTGGCAAGACCTACAAAGTAGATGCCCTCAAAGAAGTAAAGCAGGTGGACACTTCACACTTTTCGGAAGGTTTCGGCCTCACCTCTCTGGATCTTAAAAACCTGCCCGAAAACCGGGCTCTGCTTGCTTCTTTCATTGAAAAGAAGCTTATAGGGAAAAAGGAGCGCTACAATTTTCAGGCCCTCTTTTCGGCAAGGGTTGAGAGGTATGCGGAAAACGGTTATGATATTGACCCCCTTGGCCTGAAAGAGGTAAATGCCTGCCTCGTGGACTCCCGGGACGAGGCCCGGGAAAAGGGAAATTCCGGCCTCCTCTGTCTTGCCTCCCCTACCGGGTTTGAAGAATCGGTTGGTAACTACATAAACAGTGAAGACTTCCACAGGAACTTCCTCTCAAGATACCTTTCCGTCTGCCTCCTTGACCTGGACACCGGAAAGCAGCTCTACAATCCCAATGATAAAGTGGCAAAGGAGTTTGCAAAGCTCTGTGAAATGGTGACCGAAACCGAAAAGGCCGAAAAACTGAAACTTTCCCTGGCGGACACAGTTGAAGACGTTTTACTCATGCAGGACTACGTGGTCTTTGGAGACATTGCGAAAGGCCTTGGAAGTCTCTCCGACATAAAACCTATTTTTTATGATTATGCCGAAGAAAATGGCCTGAAAGTCCGGTTTGTCGAGGATGTCGGCCTTGTGATGATGAAAAATAAGGCGTGATCTGGAAAAA
>JAQVBP010000003.1:33552-40217 GCA_028690255.1 Methanosarcinaceae archaeon | reverse complement strand
TTAATTTTTTGGCACTAAGCCAATATTGAAAAGTGGACGCTTATATCCCCGAAGCTAAAGACTTCGGGGTTTTACGCTGCATTCTATAAAAACATAACTTGGGGACAACACCCAAAAACAGGATCATTAAAAATGGGTTGGGTTAGGGAATATACTGCCGAACGCAGTTTTTTTCCGTCCCCCTCTAACATTCAATTTGTACAATGTTTCAATTTCTTCTGCGCTTCAACAGGTACACGGTCCCTATAATTGCTGCCGTAATCGCAAAGCCAGGGGCCGGCAGTCCTCCGTTTTCTTTAGAAGCAGGTTCTTCCTCTTCCCCTCCGGGGGGCTGAGATCCGACTTCGCTTTCATTTTCTACCGTGTCTTCCTCTTCGGCCCCTTCTTCAGCTTTCATTTTTTCCCTTTCGGCCAGGCCGGCTTCATAGCCCTCGATGTCAAGCCGGGTTTCGAGGTTTTCAACTCCTGTCGGATATTTGGGGTAGAGCGGGTATTCGTCAAAGAGTCCTTCCATTATTTCGTATCGGCTGTCACAGAGTCCGTTTCCGTCTTCGTCCGTACCGGTCTCGGAAAAGCCCGTGCCTTCGGGGTTGGCCCAGAAATTCCCTGATACGAAGGGGCCTCCTACCACGTTTTTATCCCTTGATATGGATATCCCCCAGGCGTTTTCACTGTTTTCGGACCTTTCCTCAACGTTTTCTGTGTTTTTGAGGTAGTTGTTGTAAATCTGATTCCCGATACTTCCCTCAAGGGACACCCCAAACCCGTAGTTGTAGGCGATGGTGTTTTTTTGAATTGTGTTTTCGTTTGAGTTTTCCAGCAGAACTCCTTTTTCGTTCAGGGAAATTACATTGTTGGTAAGGATATTTTTCCCGGAATCTTTGAGAAGGAGGCCGGTCTTCGCGCCTGAAATCTCATTGTTGCTTATCTCACACTTTTCAACCCCTTCAAGGTAAATCCCCGCCTCGTCGGACCCGCTTATCCCAAACCCGTTTAAGGTTGTGCGGCTGGCCTTTATCTCTATAACGGGCTCATTCGGGTTGGTGGCTCGTATTAGTGTGTTTTCCGGGTTTCTTGAGTCGGACCAGAGCTTCAGTAACTTGTCGATTTTCAGATTTTCGGTATAGGTCCCGCTGTTTACAAGGATCGTATCTTCCGGGTCCGCGGCGTCGATTGCGGCCTGTATGCTGGTATAATCCCCATCTCCCAAGGGATCAACTGTGATTGTTGCGGCGGATGCCGTGGGCAAGGTGAGCCCCAGAACCATTATTAAAAACAGGATCTTATGTGCAATTTCATTCCCTTTTCTCTCTTTTTTTCTTCCTTTACCTTCCTTGATCTTCATGAAAACCTCCTCCTTTTCAATTTCCGGGTTACCTGCTCGTCCTCTCCTGTGGCCGGCCCGGAAGCCCAAAGCTGCAGTTCAGGGTGTAAACACTTTTTATTAATTTCAAATAGTATTAATGTTTCTAAGGTGATTAAGGATATTATTTAATATAAGAGGGGCCGGATAATAATTAATTTTTAATAGCTTCTTGGTCTTAATTCGTAAAATATCTATCTTTCCGGGATTTCATTCTATTTGCAGAACTTTCTGCAACCGGGCAATACAGGAAAATTCAAGTCAGAATTGATTTTCAAAATAGTCTCATACGGAGGCCTGAAGATGAACGAAAAAATTGCGCCCCACCTGGAGGAGTTAACCCGGGCGCTTGGAGATATAGAGGCGACAGGGATCCGGGCAGAGTTTGAAAAGCTGCTCGCTTTCCGGGTACCGCCTGATGTTGCAAAGCAGAGCCTGCTCCGAAAGTTCGGAGGGGCTCAGCAAAGCCTGAAAAAGGAGCTTAAGGTAAAGGACCTCGCCCCCAACCTGAAGAACTTCGAGATTAACGGCAGAATCCTTGAACTTTCTGAAAAAGCTCTCCGCCCGACCGAAGGGACCGTTGAGGGCAGGCCCTCGACCCTCTACACCGGGGTACTTGCGGACGAAACGGGTTCGGTTCCTTTTTCTTCCTGGCAGGAACTCCCCTGTCAGGTCGGAGAGGTGATTAACGTAAAGAACGCCCATACCCGGGTCTGGAAAAACCGGGTCAGGCTCTCGATCAAGGAACGCTCTCTTGTTTCGAAAGTGCCCGAGGGGGCAGGGACCCCCGCCTCTTTGCCTTCCCTCGAAGAGCTTTCGAAAAGTCCCGTAAAGAAACTGAGGGATATCAGTTCTCTGGACCTCTCGGTAAGTGCCGCAGCCTCTGTGCTTCAGCTTTCCCACAGGGACGTGGTCGTAAAGGGCAGGCAGGCTACCGTAATCAGCGGGGTGCTTGCGGACGAGACCGCAAGGCTGCCCTTTACTTCCTGGGCGAAGCTTCCGGGAGTTGATATAGGGAGCATAATCCGGTTTGATACCGCAGCTGTCCGGATGTTTCGGGGAGTCCCTTCCGTGGAATTCCTGGCCGGGACCCGGGTTTCCGTTATCGATGGGCCTGAGGCCGGAGAGCTTGCTTTTTCTTTCGAGTCCGTGAAAAAAGATCCTGTTCCCCTGAAAATGAGGGAAGTCGAGGCCAGGGACGGCCTGTTTGACGTTGTTACTTCCGGAAATGTGGTCTCGGTCCGGCCGGGATCGGGAGTCATTTCCCGTTGCCCGGAATGCGGCAGGGCGGTCCAGAAAGGGAGCTGCAGGATGCACGGCAAAGTTGAGGGGGTCCGGGACATGCGCATCAAGGCAGTTCTTGACGACGGCACGGGCACGGTCCCCGTTATGTTTAACAGGGAACTTTCCGAACTGATCTACGGCAAGACCCTTGAGGAGGCCGAAGCCCTCATGTATTCCGATATCTCTAAGGACGCGGTCTTCGAAGACCTCAGAAGGATCCTGACGGGCCGCGTGCTATCCGTCCGGGGCAATGCCTCAAGGACAGAGTACGGGGTATCCTTTGTTGCGGAAAGTGTCCGGGCGCCCGAAGATGACCTTGCGGTCAGGGCCGTGGAACTTCTGCACAGGCTTGATTCGATGGAGGAAAACCGGGTCCGGAGCCGTGCGGTTTCTCCGGTT
The DNA here is from genome assembly GCA_028690255.1 of Methanosarcinaceae archaeon. Lineage (GTDB taxonomy): Archaea > Halobacteriota > Methanosarcinia > Methanosarcinales > Methanosarcinaceae > JAQVBP01. The sequence continues at coordinate 37,171 of JAQVBP010000003.1, read as the reverse complement.
GCCGGGGAGGTGGATGATGCTTAAGAGGGAAGTTGCAAAAAGGGTTTTTGCAAAGGAGTTTGAAGCGGCAAGGAATCTTGAAGCCCCTGGCAGGGGTGTAGCTCCTGAGCCTCTCCCCGGAGGGGCTTTGAGAGCGGAGGACCGGATGGGGGAAAAGGATTCCAAAACCCCCAATTTCCTTTTAAGTCCCCTGGGGCTGCTTATTAATCGGGTCTTTGTAGTGGGCGTCCTTACCGAAATTGATAATGTGGGAGAGCAAAACGATATGTGGAAGGCCAGGGTCGTTGACCCGACCGGGGCTTTTACCGTGTATGCGGGGCAGTTCCAGCCCGAAGCTTCCATTTTCTTTTCAACGGTCGAGGTCCCGGCCTTTGTTGCGCTTAGTGGAAAAGCCAGGGTTTTTGAGCCGGAAGCGGGTTCTGTCTTTGTTTCCGTCAGGGCCGAAGAGGTCAATGTTGTGGACGAGGAACTCCGGAACCGCTGGGTTGTGGATACCGCTGAACAGACGGTTGAGAGGCTTGAAGCTTTTTCGAAGGCCCTTTCAAGCGGCTTTTCAGGCTTCGAACTTTCCGAATACCTGGTAAAAACCGGGGTCCCGGCCGAACTTGCAGAAGGGATTTCCCTGGCTCTTGAGCAGGAGGGGGGGCGGCATCATGGTGAATTCTTAAGGCAGCTGGGGGGAGCTCTCAAAGAAGGCCTTAGGGCCCTTAACCTTGATTCGAAGGATGCGGAAGGAGCGGAAGCTGATATTAAGGAGTTTGCCCTTGAACTCATGCGTGAAATGGGGAAAGGAAAAGGAGTGGACTATGGAATTTTCCTTAAAGAGGCCGCTTTCAGGGGGGTGCCTGAAGAAACCGTGGAAGAGGCGGTCAGGTCCCTGCTTGCCGAAGGCCAGTGTTATGAGCCCAGGATCGGGGTCATCAGGCCGGTGAGTTGAAAAATTGTCTGCTGGAAAAGCGAGTTTCCGGTTTCTCCGTTTTCTCCGTTTTCTCCGGCTAAAAAGTCCCGGGCGTTCGGTTGAGCGGGTCAGGCTTAAATAGTGGACGTTCCTGAAAGTTCTGGTAGGTGAAAAAACGGGTAAACTTGATATTGCTTAAGTTTCAACTACACACGTTAAAACAGTGGGAAGCAGTCAATAACCCCCCACTAAGGTGGGAGGCTTGTTTTGGCAAGCCCTGATTGACCGGCCTAAAGATACGTCATTGAATACCTATATATAATTTCTATTGAACATATTAATTTTCAAGCTCAAAATAGCCAGCCGAAATTACAATTAATGATGAATTGCATAGGTTATTTCGCTGTGGACCTTAAGTCTTAATTGAATACGTTGATATATTATGATACCTACAAATGTTTCCTCAGTTTGTAAGCTCTATAGTGCCAGTATTAAATGTCCTGAGATATAGGCGTGTGCTGTGCATGAAAAGCATAATACAACATTTGCCAGGGATTACAGTTAAAAATTACTCTGTTACGGGAACCTGTTTCAAAAACAGAGTGGAGAAATCCAAACGTGGAACGGAATGCCTGAAAGTTGAAGGTATTCCTCTCACGACTGAAGTCTCAGGCCTTCTGCCTGGGGAATCGTGAAGGGCGTCTTTACCTATAATTAAGCAAAATAGGGTTTCCTGCCTGTTACATCTGATTAACTCGATTGATATCCACGATTAAAAATTAAATTACTTCATTCGTATGTCTTTATCTGGAGAATATTAGTATGAAAGTATTGGTAAGTGATTCACTTTCTTCCGAAGGTGTGGAGATTCTAAAACAGCATTTTACCGTCGATGTTTCCACCGGGCTTTCCGAGGACGAATTGGTGGAAAAGATCAAGGATTTTGACGCTCTTGTTGTGCGCAGCGGTACCCAGGTAACGCAGCGGGTAATCGAGGCGGCCGACAAGCTCAAGATCATTGGAAGGGCCGGAGTCGGGGTCGATAATATCGACGTTGACGCAGCCACCAGAAAAGGGATCATTGTGTCCAACGCCCCCGCAGGGAACATGATTTCGGCCGCAGAACACACTATTTCCATGATGATGGCCATGTCCAGGAACATCCCGCAGGCAAATGCTTCCCTCAAGGCCAGGGAATGGAAACGAAGCAAGTTTATGGGAGTCGAGGTCAAAGGCAAGACTCTCGGAGTTGTCGGGCTTGGGAGAATCGGTTCCGAGGTCGCAAAGCGGGCCGCAGGGCTTGAGATGAACCTGCTTGGCTATGACCCATTCATTTCCGAGAAGCGGGCTGCGGAACTCGGAGTCAGGCTCTGCACGGTAAACGAGATTGCAGAGGAAGCGGACTATATCACGGTGCACACCCCCCTTACTAAGGAAACCCGGAACATCCTTGACGAGAAACAGTTCGCTCTGATGAAGGACGGAGTCAAAATCATCAACTGCGCAAGGGGCGGCATTATCAATGAAGAAGCCCTCGCAAAAGCCGTTGAAAGCGGAAAGGTCGGAGGGGCTGCTCTGGATGTTTTTGTTAGCGAACCTCCGTTTGACAACCCTCTTCTGGACTTTGACAATGTTATTGTCACCCCTCATCTCGGAGCCTCTACTGAAGAAGCCCAGGTCAACGTGGCAGTTGATATCGCAAACGAAATAGTCTCCGTTCTGGGAGACGGGCCTGCAAAAAACGCAATCAATATTCCCTCGGTCAGGCCGGAAGCCATGGCTGTACTTGCTCCTTACCTCAGGCTTGCGGAAATCATGGGCAAGATTGCAGGCCAGCTCATGGATAGAAGCTATGAGAAGGTTGAAATCGGGTACAACGGAGAGATCTCCGGAAAGGACACAAGGCCCCTTACCGTTTCCGCCCTCAAGGGGCTTCTGGAAATGGCGCTCGGGTCCGGAGTCAACTACGTCAACGCCCCTGCTCTTGCCAAGGCCAGGAAGATCGCGGTCGTTGAAAGCAAGTCCGAGACCGCAGAGGAATATGCCTCCACCATCACCATCCGCCTGACCAGGGCCGACGAAACAAAGATGATTTCCGGAACCGTTGTCGGAGACGAGCCCAAGATCGTTGCCCTTGACGGGGACAGAGTAGACATTTTCCCTGCCGGCCGCATGATCTTTGCAAAACACATCAACAGACCGAACGTGATCGGACCATGTTGTATGGCTCTCGGGGCAAACAACATCAACATCTCCGGTATGCAGGTCGGAAGGGTGGAAGTAGGTGGGACAACCATGATGGCTCTGAATGTCGATTCCGATGTGCCTGAGGCCATCCTCGAAGAGCTCAGACAGGTGCCCGGCATCCTCGACGCAAAACTTGTTGTGCTGTAAGCCTAATTGCGCTTCCCGAGTTGTGCTTCCCGAGTTGTGCTTCCCGAGTTGTGCTTCCCGAGTTGCGCTTCGGGAGCACGCGTCCTTTTCGCTCGCTCCGCTCACTCAAGAGGACTAAAAACCTGGTTTTGATCTGCTCACTCGGGTGGACTAAAAAACCTGGTTTTGATCTGCTCACTCGGGTGGACTAAAAAACCTGGTTTGATCCGCTCACTCAAGAGGACTAAAAACCTGGTTTTGATCTGCTCACTCGGGTGGACTAAAAAACCTGGTTTTGATCCGCTCACTCAAGAGGACTAAAAACCTGGTTTTGATCTGCTCACTCGG
>JAQVBP010000003.1:24468-33452 GCA_028690255.1 Methanosarcinaceae archaeon | reverse complement strand
TTTGATCCGCTCACTCAAGAGGACTAAAAACCTGGTTTTGATCTGCTCACTCGGGTGGACTAAAAAACCTGGTTTTGATCCGCTCACTCAAGAGGACTAAAAACCTGGTTTTGATCTGCTCACTCGGGTGGACTAAAAAACCTGGTTTTGATCTGCTCACTCGGGTGGACTAAAAAACCTGGTTTTGATCTGCTCACTCAGGCGGACTGAAAACTTTGAATGGCGTATTCCCGCTGTTCGCTTGTTTAATTCAGGCCGCTTGTTGATACGAACTAATCTGAATAACGACTGGAACGGAATTTTTTCCGAAAGCGGGATGGTAAGTTTCCTGTGGGTCAGGGGCTTTTCCGTTTTCCGGATATTTTCCCTCTTTTTTCCTATTTATGGTTTCATTATAGCATTATTACTCAGGGGTCAGTTATGGAAGAACTTAAACGTGTTGTATCCGCTCCTTTTAAGAAAAATCTTGTTTCTTCGCTTTCAGGAAAGGATTTTGAATTATCGCTTGCTTTTGATTTTAAGTGGTTTTCTCCGAGGGTTGCTTCTAAGGTAAGGGAGAGGGGACTTGCCGCGGGGTTTCTGAATCTTGAGGGGGAACTTCTGGTTCCGGCTTTTGATCTGGACGGCACCCGGCTTCCTCAGGCTTTCAGGCCCTCGGAAGGTTTTGAGGGGGGGCTGGAAAGGCCGCTTCCCGGGGATTCGGGCAATGCTGATCCTCTTTCGGAGGCTTCTGCGGGGGCAATTTCCGTTGAAAACATAATTAACTTCATTGCAGGGAACGCGGGCCTGAATAAGCAGGCAGTGGTCTCCGAAATTAATTCTATGCAGGACAGGCTTTCTTATCTCGTTGACATCCGAATTGTCGCCCTGATCGTGGCAGGTAAAATGGGTTGCAGTGTCGAAGATCTCCATGGCAGGGTTTCAGAGGCTGTTTTTGGGACGCCGGCCCTGGGCTGAGCTGCTCTGTATGGAGGTTCTTTCTCTTGCTTCCGTATAACGCATAATCTTTATGTACTAGAAGTGTTATTCTGATCTTACCTTATCACGCTTAATTGAATAATCTATCAAATAATCCTTGATTTGCTTTCCTGCGCAGAGCTGTCTTTTTCCGGACGGCTGATCTATGGGTAGTAATTTAAGATTGTTCGAACGCGAAATCATCCGATTCCGCGTGAGTGAGGTTTCTAAAGAAAATCTTGCGGAGGGACATAATGGGCAAGAAATCACTACAAAAACTTACAAGAAAGACCAATCCAAGAATCGTTTCCCTGATTCTCACTCTCAAAGACAGGGCCTCTGTGGAAAACACCCCTATCTGGAAAGATATTGCGAAACGCCTTGAGTCTCCTGCTGGGAACTACGCGGCTGTGAATGTAAGCAAGATCAACAGGCATGCTGCCGAGAATGATGTTATTCTTGTCCCGGGGAAAGTCCTGGGCGCAGGTCTTCTGGATCATGCGGTAACAGTCGTTGCGCTTGACTTCAGTTCTTCCGCCGAAGTAAAAATTACCGAAGTAGGCGGGAAGTGTCTGAGTATCGAAGAGATCATTGAAGCAAATCCGAAAGGTTCAGGAATCAGGATTTTCCGCTGAGGTGTTAAAAATGATTGTTATCGATGCGAATGGGCTTATTCTAGGGCGTCTTGCAAGTACGGTTGCAAAAAAGCTGCTTTCCGGAGACGAAAAGATCTGTATCGTAAACGCCGAAAAGGCTGTAATCTCCGGTTCCAGGAAAACCACACTTGATGAGTACAAAGCCTGCCGGGAGAGAGGCGATAAAGACTTAGGTCCTTCCTACCCCAAGCGGCCTGACCGTGTCCTGAAAAGGACGGTTCGTGGGATGTTACCCCACAAGCGGGCAAGGGGTAGAGACGCAATGTCCAGGTTCAAGGTCTATGTTGGCGTCCCCATGGAATTAATGGGTGCCGAAACAGTTTCCCTTGAGGAAGCAAGCATGACCCGTCTGAGCTCTCCAAAGTATGTGCGGCTCGGAGAAGTGTGCCTGAAATTGGGAGCAAAGTTCTAAAGTACTAAGGGTGATTCTTCATGGTCAAGGTAATCAATTCATCAGGTAAGCACAAAACTGCAACTGCAAGGGCAACTGTTAAGAAAGGGTCTGGTAAAATCAGAGTCAACAAGACTCCTCTCGAAATAATTACTCCTGAGCTTGCAAGGTTAAAAATTTCCGAACCTCTGCTTATTGCAGGGGAAGAAATTGCCTCCGGGTTTGACATCGATGTGGATGTTCGAGGCGGCGGAATTATCGGACAGGCAAATGCTGTAAGAACTGCTATCGCCAGAGGTATCGTGGAATGGACAAACGACACGGTGCTCAGGGACAACTTCGCAGCCTACGACCGCAACCTCCTTGTAAGCGATTCCAGACAGAAGGAATCCAAGAATTTCGGCGGACCCGGTGCAAGGGCCAAATACCAGAAATCTTACAGGTAAACATTATAATATAAGGTTAGGACACTATGATTCCAGTCCGATGTTTCTCATGTGGAAAAGTCGTCTCCAATTATTGGGTCGACTACAAAAAGCGCGTCGAAGCCGGGGAAAACCCGGCGGCCGTAATGGATGATCTCGGGATCACCCGTTATTGCTGCCGCAGGATGCTCCTCAGTCATGTTGAACTTGTTGACGTGCTTTCCCCATACCAGTAAGGGACCGTAGGGTAGCCTGGTCCATCCTTCGGCGTTCGGGACGCCGGTACCTGAGTTCAAATCTCAGCGGTCCCACTCCCTATTTTTTTATATGGGTGTGCTGGTCCAGGGTTACATAGGCGGCATTAAAAATATTTATTAATATATATTTATCATGATTTTCTATTCATCTGGAATTACATCAGAGAATTTTTATTTCTCAAGGTGATCAGTTGGGCGAGGAGAATTATACAAGGTTCGAGCGTGCTCGGATCATAGGTGCTAGAGCGCTCCAGATTGCGATGGGGGCCCCGGTCCTTGTTGAAGATGACGGGAGAGCTGACCCGTTGGTCGTCTCCATTGCTGAATTGGAATCTGGAGTTATTCCTATTACAGTTAAACGAAAAGTTAGTGGGAAACGATAGACCTGTTCGTATGCGTTTGAAAACGCCGCAGGATATCTTTCTTGACTGAACATATTTTATTGTGTATTCGATTCATGAGGTGACTTTATGTCGGAAATTGAGCAAACAGGGCAGGAAGAAGTTAAAGCACAGCCCGAAATCGAGCTTGTGCCTGAAGAGGTAGTTGTTGCAGAGACCGAGCCCGTTGTAGCAGAGACCGAACCTGTAGCTGAAGCTGCACCTGAAGAAGTTTCAGGGGAAGGAGAAGGGACTGCAGCAGGGCCTGAAGCAGAGCTTGAAGCAAAGACTGCAACCCCCGCAAGGGAAGAATCCACATCTCTTGTTTCAATTGATGAGTATCTTGCAGCAGGGGTCCACATCGGAACCCAGCAAAAGACCCAGGACATGATGCGTTTCGTATACCGCGTCAGAACTGACGGTTTATATGTGCTTGACATTCAGTCCACGGACGCAAGGGTTAGGGCCGCATCCAAACTTCTTTCCAAATACGATCCATCCAGAATTCTGGTTGTGTCTTCCAGGCAGTACGGACAGCACCCTGCCAGAATGTTCGCAAAAGCACTCGGGACAAAGTCCGTGCTTGGCAGATTTATCCCCGGTTCTCTTACAAACCCCAAGATTGAGGGTTTCTATGAGCCGGAAATCGTGATCTTAACGGATCCCGCAGGAGATGCACAGGTGTTGAAGGAAGCTTCCAGTATTGGTGTGCCTGTTGTCGCATTCTGTGACACCAACAACCTTACGTCCAACGTGGACCTTGTGATCCCCACAAACAACAAAGGTAGAAAAGCTCTTTCTCTTATTTACTGGCTGATTGCAAGAGAAGTCGCTAATTCCAACGGCATCCCTTTCAATTACGAGATGACCGATTTCGAGACTCCTCTCTAAGATCGGAAACTTTCATTTTTCCCTCGACGGCTTAAAAGCTGGTCGGGGGATGAAAGCCTTCCATTCACTACCACTTATTATATATAATAAATTTCATTTATATATAATAAATTTCATATTACTTGTGTGGGTATATCTTCTATTTTAATAGAATTCTTGACCTGTACTGCAGGTAAAGGTATAAGAATTGATGGAAGTTATATGCTTTGTTATTGTAAAAACACAAGTTTTCCATAACAAATTGCCCATGCTAAAGCAATGGGTTTCCTGCTTATCATAGGTGATATAGATGAGACAGCCGGCAGTTGCAGGGCAGTTTTATCCTTTACGCCCCGAGGATCTGAAACAGGAATTGGGTATTTGTTTTGAAGGCCTTGAGTTCCGGGAACGAAACGTTTTCGGGGCAGTTTGCCCTCATGCCGGTTATGTATATTCCGGAAAAGTGGCGGCTCATACCTATGCGGCTCTCCCGAAAGCCGATACATATATTATGATCGGGCCGAACCATACGGGTTACGGTTCTCCGGTTTCCATAGCTCAGGAAGCGTGGGAAACTCCTCTCGGGATTGTTGAGCCTGACCTTGATCTGGGGAAAGGCTTTCTGGGCAGTATTGCCAACCTCGATGAGCTGGGGCACAGGTATGAACATTCCATAGAGGTCCAGCTTCCTTTTCTTCAGTATCGTTTCGGAAAGGACTTTAAAATCCTTCCTATTTGCATGGGTATGCAGGACGAGGAAACGGCCGTTGAACTCGGGAAGCTTATTGCCGAACTCCTTTCGAAAAGCGATAAAAAGGTGCTTATCATCGCTTCCAGTGATTTTACACATTACCAGCCGGCTGAGGTCGCCCGGGAGGCGGACCGGCACATGATCGAGGCCATCCTGAAAATGGACGTGTCCGGGATGTATGATTACCTGTATAAGAAAAACGCATCTGTCTGTGGCTACGGGCCTATTGCGGCGATGCTTACGGCTTCTGAGGCATTAGGGGCCACACACGGAACTCTTCTCAAATATGCAAATAGCGGGGATGTGTCCGGAGATATGGATGCTGTTGTCGGATACGCTGCAATAATCGTGGAATGAATCTGAGTTTTCGGGATTCAGTTCGGATATTCAGTTCGGATATTCAGTTCGGATATTCAGTTCGATATTCAGTTCGATATTCAGTTCGATATTCAGTTCGAATATTCAGTTCGATATTCAGTTCGATATTCAGTTCTTGGGAAATATTATATAAATCTTGCAAAGTATGTCGAGTTCTCACAAAAAAGTTTTGTAAAATAAGCGAGAATTTCAGCGACATTTTTTTATAGGTTTATTTTTTATTTTATCAGGGTACTTAAAAAAATTTATTGAATTCATCTTTAATGATCGGTGGATTTGTGGACAATACTTAATTTGAAGCTACTGAAGCTACTTAATTTGAAGAGGAATAACTTATGGTCTTATGCTCTGCCCCCGGAAAAGTTTACCTTTTTGGAGAACATGCGGTTGTCTATGGAGAAGCTGCCATTGCGTGCGCCGTTGACCTCCGGACCCGGGTCCGTGCGGAGCCTGCGGATTCCCTGCGAATCGAGTCGCAGCTTGCCGTCACAGGCCTGGATTTTGAAAAACATCCTTACGTATCCGCGGTTATTGAAAGAATGAGTAAATTTGCTCCGATTGACGGGGTTTCTCTAAAAGTGGAGTCTGACATTCCCGTAGGTTCGGGACTTGGCTCTTCCGCGGCTGTGACTATTGCGAGCATAGGGGCCCTTAACGAACTCTTCGGCTGCGGACTCGGGCCGGAAGAAATCGCGAATATGGGGCATGAAATCGAGATCCGGATCCAGGGGGTCGCAAGCCCTACTGACACTTACGTTTCAACCTTCGGAGGGGTGGTTACCATCCCCGACCGGCGGAAACTTGCCACTCCCGAATGCAGGATTGTGATAGGGGATACGGGAGTCTTTTCATCCACGAAAGAACTTGTGGAAAACGTGCGCAGGCTAAAGGAAAATTATCCTGAACTTATAGAGCCTCTCATGTCCTCGATTGGCAAACTTTCCGGCCTGGGGGAAGCCCTGGTCGGGAAAGGGGACTATATTTCCGTCGGCAAACTGATGAATGTAAATCACGGGCTGCTCGATGCCCTCGGGGTAAGCAGCCTTGAACTTTCAAAGCTTATATACGCCGCCCGGGCCGGAGGGGCCTTCGGGGCAAAGATTACAGGGGCCGGAGGGGGAGGCTGCATGGTCGCCCTTACTGCTCCGGAAAATTGCGAGCCTGTGGCCGAAGCTATTCGAAAAGCAGGCGGAAAGGTTATTGTTACAAAAGCAACGCAGCAGGGGCTGAAGGTGGAATGAAGGCGGACCGGGAGCAAAGGTGCAAGAGTGCGCTATTTTCTTTCCGGGCCCCAATGGCCTTTCCCTGCTTTCTGAGCTCTGAGATTCATTTAGGTTCCTTTCAATCCTTATGGTCATTTCATGAAATCTTTTTCATGAAATCCTGGTATTTCACTGGAGATATATTATGAGTGCTTTATCCGAACTTGTTATTCTGAAATTGGGCGGGAGTGTGATTACCGACAAAGGCGCAGACGACGGAGTCGTCAGGGAAGCCGAACTCCTCCGCATAGCCCGGGAAGTTTCGGAATACAGGGGTAAATTGATAGTGGTCCACGGAGCCGGGTCTTTCGGGCACACCTACGCAAAAAAATACGGACTTGACAGACAGTTTGATCCTGAAGGGGGCATAGTTACCCACAAATCCGTAAAAAAGCTTTCAACGGCAGTAGTTGATGCTCTGAACCGCTTCGGAGAGGGGAGGGGGGGGGAGGGCCCCCGGGCTGTGGCGGTGCACCCCATGGGCTGTATGGTATGTAAAAACGGAAGGATTGAAAGCATGTACCTGGACAATCTCAGGCTTATGCTTGAAAACGGGCTTGTGCCGGTCCTGCACGGGGATGTTGTCATGGACTCGGAGCTTGGAGGCTGTATCCTCTCCGGAGACCAGATCGTGACTTACCTTGCAAAAACCCTGAAAGCCTCTAGGCTCGGGCTCGGCTCGGCGGCTGACGGGGTGCTGGGAATGGACGGAAAAGCTGTTCACGAGATCACTCCCGGGACCTTTGAGGAATTCAGTCACTATATCGGGGCCTCGGAAAACACCGATGTTACCGGCGGAATGCTCGGAAAAGTCCGGGAACTCCTTGAGCTGTGCAAAACGTCATGTATAACTTCACATATATTCAATGCAGGAAAGGCGGATTACGTGCACAGGTTCTTAGAAGGGGAAGCCATAGGGACCAGTATCTGTCCGGATAAAGGGAATTAAGTATGATAAACACTACCTCGAAGCGAAAGATCGAACATTTACAATTATGTATGGAAAGTCCGGTGGAAGCTCGGAACGTGACTGCGGGGTTTGAAGACGTCACCCTTGTCCACAGGGCCCTTCCCGAGCTCAATATGGATGAGCTTGATCTTTCGGTGGATTTCCTGGGGAAACACCTGCAAGCCCCCTTCCTGGTTGCCTCAATCACGGGGGGACACCCGGACACTCTTCCGGTAAATGCCGCCCTGGCAGAAGCTGTCGAAGAGCTAGGGCTCGGAATAGGCGTGGGCAGCCAGAGAGCTGCGATAGACGATCCGGCCCAGGAGGAATCTTTCCGGATCGTGCGGGATAAAGCCCCAAACGCTTTTGTCTACGGCAACGTGGGGGCCGCCCAGATCAAAGAGTACGGCATCGAGGGCATGGAAAAACTTGTCGAGATGATCGATGCCGATGCCCTTGCAATTCATCTTAACTTCTTACAGGAAGCAATTCAGCCCGAAGGCGATAGAGACGCGACCGGCTGCCTGGCTATGATTTCCGAGATAAGTTCCATGCTGGACGTTCCTGTGATCGTAAAGGAAACCGGGGCCGGGATTTCAAGGGAAGACGCTTTGAAGTTTCTGGATGCCGGAGTTTCGGCAATCGACGTCGGAGGCGTGGGCGGCACGAGCTGGGCCGGGGTAGAAGTCTACCGGACCCGGGATCAGGGGGACAGCCTCTCAGGACACCTGGGGGATCTTTTCTGGGACTTCGGAATCCCCACGGTCGCAAGTATCATAGAATCAAAAGTATCCCTCCCGATTATTGCCACAGGCGGAATCCGGACCGGAATAGATATTGCAAAATCGATTGCTCTCGGGGCAAGCATGGCCAGTGCGGCCCTGCCTTTCGTAGGGCCTGCTCTGGAGGGCAAAGACGCCGTGCTCAGTATGCTTTCCCGCATGCTGGCTGAATTCCGAACCGCCATGTTCCTCTGCGGCTGCGGAAACATTTCGGATCTGCACGGAGGGGCCCCCGTGGTTATCACGGGAAAGACCCTCGAATACCTGACCCAGCGCGGGTTTAATGTAAAGGACTATTCTACGTCCCTGGATATACTGTAAAAGGCCCGGGGCCTCAGAATCATTATTGGTCAATGTCATCTTATCATTTGAACCGTTACCGGTTATGGATAGACAAAGTAGACTGCAATCCTTCCGGATACTCAGTGTAAAGGACTTCCCCGGTTATTCGAGCGGGTAGTGGAGGAAACCATTATTCGTAAAATAAGGAATATTCGAGTTGAGGGGACATATGCAAGCTTGCCCTGGGACTTAAGGTCAGGATGTCTGGAGTGTAAGTCTCTGGTAGTGAGTAAATAGTGCAGTGAAAGAAGTGGAAAATCAGTATTTAATGATGTGTATCCCGGAAAAAAATGTTCGAGAAAAAAGTTTACAGGCTTATTCAAACCTGAAAATATTGGCCCTGTGATTTATATGGATGAGATCTGGTGGCCTATATTTGTATAAGTAAACAAATATATATCATAGGTTATATATATCTATAAGGAATCTCTCTGTGAGCAGTCATCCTGGATGTGGACCTTATTTAACAGGCATTTGATTTCATGTTATTCTTATGTCCGGACTCCCATTACAGTAATCAGGTTTTGTAATTCATCCCCGGAAACGTTAGTTCCATAATCGGATTTCCAGAATTAAATGTTTAA
>JAQVBP010000003.1:16318-24368 GCA_028690255.1 Methanosarcinaceae archaeon | reverse complement strand
ATGTTAAAATTTCCAGAATTAAATGTTAAAATTTCCAGAATTATATGTTAAAATTTCCAGAATTATTGTTCAAATCCCAGTTATCTTTCAAAGGTATCTATAGTTTCATAATTTCAGGTTCTGATATAATCGGGACCAGGGATCGGTTCAGACCGAATAAAATCAAATAAGAGGTTTAAAACATGACTGAAATAGGAATCGTCGCAGTTGGCGGCTATAATGAAATGGGTCGCAACATGACTGCGATAATCGTCGGTGAAGATATTATTATCCTTGATATGGGTCTGCGGCTCGATAGGGTCCAGATCCATGAGGACGTTGAAATTGATAGAATGCATTCTCTTGAGCTCATTCAGATGGGTGCCATTCCGGATGACACTATCATGAAGGAGATCAACGGGACTGTCCGGGCCATTGTATGCACTCACGGGCACCTTGATCACGTGGGTGCGATTCCCAAACTTGCCCACCGCTACAATGCCCCTATTCTTGCTACTCCCTACACTGCTGCAATCATAAAACAGCAGATCGATTCCGAGCGCAAGTTTGAAGTCTCCAACAGGATTATCCCCCTCAAGGCCGGCGGGACCTACCAGGTTACGGACGATATATCCATTGAGTTCATCCGGGTCCAGCACAGCATCATAGACTGTGTGCTTGCGGCTGTTCATACTCCCGAAGGGGCGGTGCTCTATGCCTGTGACTTCAAGCTGGACCGGACCCCCACCATGGGAGAGGCCCCGGACTTCGAGCGCCTTAAGGCCCTTGGCCGCGAAGGGGTCATTGCAATGATTACGGAAAGTACAAACGCCGGGCGTTCCGGGAAGACTCCTTCCGAAAAGATTGCAAAGGACATGGTAAGGGACGTGCTGCTCGGGACCGAGGAGTCCGATGTGGGCATGATCATCACGACCTTTGCTTCCCATATCTCCAGGCTCAATGCGATTATTGAGGCCACGGAAGAGATGGGCAGGATTCCCGTGCTTATGGGCCGTTCCATGGAACGTTACGTCGGAGCTGCAAGGGATCTCAATTACATTGACCTTCCTTCCAATGTGGAGGTTTACGGGCACAGGAAAGAAATTGATAAGGCCTTCAAACGGATCATGCAGGGAGGTAAAAACAAGTACCTGCCAATCGTCACGGGCCATCAGGGCGAACCCGGATCCATTCTCACCAGGATCGCAAACGGAGAGACTGCCTATGAGATCGAGCCCGGGGACCGTGTAATCTTTTCTGCAAACATTATCCCCACCCCCATGACCCAGGCCAACCGCTTTGCCCTGGAGACAAAGCTCAGGATGAGGGGGGCCAGGATCTACGATGATGTGCACGTCTCAGGTCACGCTTACAGGGAAGACCACTGGGAACTCCTTCGTATGGTAAATCCGGAGCATGTCATCCCTGCCCACGGAAACATGGTTATGCACGGTGAATATATTGAGATGGCGGAAGATGCGGGTTACGTGCTCGGGGATACCGTCCACCTTCTCAGAAACGGAGAAGTGTTATATATTGAAGAGTGATTATATAGGAAAGACAATTTTGTTTTCTTGTGATGATTATGACGCTTATCGATGAAATTAAAAAAAGAACTGTCCACGTGGATGTCGCCATTGATGAAATGCTTCCGATAACAAAGCCCGTGGAGCTTTACAAAGCCTCCCGTTATCTCGTGGACGCCGGGGGAAAACGCCTCAGGCCTGCGGTCCTGATCCTTGCCGCCGAAGCCCTTGGTTCGGATATCGAGTCCGTGCTCCCTGCCGCTGTGGCGGTGGAGCTCGTTCATAATTTCACGCTTGTTCATGACGATATAATGGACAGGGACGATGTTCGGCGCGGAATGCCGGCCGTCCATGTGAAATGGGGAGAAGCGGGCGCAATCCTTGCGGGGGATACCCTTTACTCCAAAGCTTTTGAAATCCTTTCCAGGATCGATAATGAGCCGGAAAAAATTTTGAAATGCATGGACGTCCTCGCAAAGACCTGCACCGAGATCTGTGAGGGCCAGTGGATGGACATGGACTTCGAGACCAGAGACAGGGTTGAGGAGGACGAGTACCTTGAGATGGTCGAGAAAAAGACTTCGGTGCTTTACGCTGCTGCCGCCAAGATAGGGGCCATCCTGGGAGGGGCTTCAGACGAACTTGCAGAAGCCTTTTCCGAGTTCGGTCGCCTGATAGGAGTAGGCTTTCAGATGTATGATGATTTCCTGGATATGACCGCTCCCGAGGAAGTGCTCGGTAAGGTGCACGGCAGTGACCTCATGGAAGGCAAGCATACCCTTATTATGATCGACGCATTCAAAAAGGGAGTGCAGCTCGATATCTTTGGCAAAGGCGAGGCCAGCAAGGAAGAAATCGAAGAGGCCGTAAACCTCCTTTCCGAGGCAGGTTCCATCGATTACGTCAAGGAACTTGCAATCTCCTATGTTGAACAGGGTAAGGTAAAGCTCGATGCCCTTGCCGACAGTCCGGAAAAGGAGCTTCTCCTCCAGATTGCCGATTACATGATTGACAGGAACTACTGAAACTCCCGGACTCCGCTTCGGGAGCCCGCATTCGTTTCGTTGAAATTTCGATTCACGAAACGGACATCTTTTTTTTGACATCCGTTTTCTGAGGGGCCGGTTTTCCAGAGCGGATTTTCAGCCTGAAACCCCGGTTTCTGGATTCGATATTTTCTGGGGCTGCGCCGAAATTCGATGGGGGCCGGATTTTTCTCAGATTTTTTGAAAAAGAGGGCTGGCTTTTTCTCAGATTTTTTGAAAAAGAGGGCTGGCTTTCTCGGATTTTTTGAAAAATAGGTCGCGGAAAAGCACGAAAATGAATGACTGGGATGACTGAGATATTTGTCCGCTTGAGCTCGCACAGCGAGCGAAACGGGGGCCCCCGTGCTTTTGCACTTGCAGTGCAACTCGAAAGCGGAAAAAGGGGGATTTTTAGGAGCTTTTCCTCCGGATATATATTTAAAAAAGAAAAAAAGAGGTGGGATTTTAAGGGCCCACCGGGTTTAATTTTTCTTAATAAGGTTATTTTTTCCTGGCTTCGATGGTGCTCTGGGCGGCCACGAGCCTTGCTATGGGGACCCTGTAGGGGGAACAGCTTACATAGTTGAGGCCTATGCTGTGGGCGAACCTTATTGAAGAAGGTTCCCCGCCATGTTCTCCGCAGATGCCCATTTTGAGGTCGGGTTTGACTGAGCGGCCTTTCTCGATACCGATCTTCATGAGTTCGCCGACGCCTTCCTGGTCCAGGACTGCGAAGGGATCGTTTTCGAGAATCTCCTCTTTTTTGTAGACTGGAATGAATTTGCCCACATCGTCCCGGCTGAAACCGAAGGTTGTCTGGGTCAGGTCGTTTGTTCCGAAGGAGAAGAAATCCGCTTCCGCGGCGATCTTGTCTGCGGTGATCACGGCCCTCGGAAGTTCGATCATAGTCCCTATTTTATAATCGACCTTTATGCCCATCTCTTCCATGACGGTTTCGGCCATTTCAATGACCTTTTGTTTGGAGAAGGCAAGTTCTTTTACATGGCCCACGAGGGGGATCATGATTTCAGGTGTGACCTTTGCACCCTCTGCTACGAGTTCGCAGGCAGCTTCCATGATGGCTTTTACCTGCATGGTGTAGATTTCAGGGTAGGTAATACCCAGGCGGCAACCCCTGTGCCCTAGCATGGGGTTGAGTTCCTTGAGAGTATTCACGCGCTGGAGCATAAGGTTGACTCTTTCCACTCCGTCAAGATCCGAGGCGGCCTTGAATTCCTTGAGTTTCTCTTCAAGTTCTTCTCTGGTCGGCAGGAACTCGTGGAGAGGCGGGTCAAGTAGCCTTACGGTCACTGGCAGGCCTTCCATACTGCGGAAGATTCCGAGGAAGTCTTCTTTCTGCATGGGAAGCAGCTTTTTCAGGGCTTTTTTCCGGGCTTTTTCGTCCTCGGCCATGATCATGTCCCTGACTGCGGGAATTCTGTCTTCCCCGAAGAACATGTGTTCGGTCCTGCAAAGTCCGATCCCTTCGGCCCCGAGTTCCCGGGCAAGGCCTGCGTCGGCAGGGTTGTCAGCGTTTGTCCTGACACCGAGTTCGCGGATTTCATCGGCCCAGACAAGGATGGCATGGAGGTCCTCGTTGAGTTCGGCTTCGATAAGCTCCACTTCTCCCAGGATTACGTTTCCTGTGCTGCCGTCAATGGTGAGATAATCGTTTTCTCTTATCGTATAACCATTTACCATAAAGAGGGCATTCTTAGTGTCAATTACGATTTCTCCGCAACCGACAACACAGGGTTTGCCCATACCTCTTCCGACAACTGCAGCGTGTGAGGTCATACCTCCGCGGACGGTCAGAACTCCCTGAGCTGAGGCCATTCCTCCTATATCTTCGGGAGAGGTTTCGCCTCTTACAAGGATAGTCTTTTCGCCAAGTTCGGCTCTAAGTTCCGCCTCTTCCGCTGTAAATACGACCTTTCCGACAGCTGCCCCCGGAGATGCGGGAAGCCCGTTTGCGATAACTTCCAGTTCGGCGTCAGGGTTGATTCTCGGGTGGAGAAGCTGGTCGATCTGGTCAGCCTGTATACGGGTAACTGCAGTTTCTTTGTCGATCAGGGCTTCCTCAAGCATATCTCTTGCAACCTTTACGGCGGCGGCAGCGGTCCGCTTTCCGGTCCTGGTCTGCAGCATGTAGAGTTTTCCTTCCTGAATGGTAAACTCAATATCCTGCATGTCCCTGAAGTGGGCCTCCAGGGTCTGGCAGATATCCACGAGCTGCCTGTAAGCTTCAGGAATCTGTTTTCCCAGGTCCTGTATAGGATTAGGAGTCCGGATCCCGGCAACCACATCTTCGCCCTGGGCGTTGAGCAGGTATTCTCCGAAGAAACGCTTTTCTCCGGTCGAGGGGTTTCTTGTAAAAGCAACTCCTGTGCCTGAAGTCTCTCCCATGTTTCCGTAGACCATGGTCTGGACGTTAACGGCTGTTCCCCAGTTATCAGCGATGTTGTTGATTTCCCTGTACTTGATAGCTCTCGAGTTGTTCCATGAATCGAAAACAGCGTCAATTGCCATCTGGAGCTGGATTCTAGGATCCTGTGGAAACTCGATCCCCGTTTCGAGTTTGATTACTTCCTTGAACTTCTCAGCCAGCTCTTTAAGATCTTTGGCAGTCAGGTCAGTGTCGGACTTTACTTTAAGTTCCTTTTTCTTGTCCCCGATAAGCGCATCGAACTTCCTGAACTCGATCCCGAGTACCACGTCCCCGAACATTGCGATGAATCTGCGGTAGCAGTCATAGGCAAACCTTTCATCGTTTACCTTTTTCGCAACACCTTCAACGGATATATCGGTAAGGCCCAGGTTCAAAACGGTATCCATCATTCCCGGCATGGATACTCTTGCCCCTGAACGCACGGATACGAGTAGAGGATCTTTCGGGTCCCCAAGCTTTTTGTTGTTTACTTTTTCAAGCTTCTCAATTGCTTCGTTTACCTGTCTTGTTATTTCTTCAGAATATTTTTTGTTTTTGAGGTACAGTACACAGACTTCGGTTGTGATTGTAAAGCCAGGTGGCACGGGGATCCCTAAATTGGCCATTTCAGCCAGGTTTGCACCCTTGCCTCCAAGCAGGTCTTTCATACTACTTTTGCCATCAGTGTCATTATTCCCAAAAAAATATACAAATTTGGACAATAGAATCTCCTCCCTGGAAAACGAGATCTATCATTGGGTTATTGTCGGCTAAAATCAAACCTTTTATATGGTTTGGTCGTTGCCAACAATGTCTATTTCATATATAAGCTTGTGGTTTACTATTTTCTCGGATTCTTTTTATATATCTGTCGATCTGAAATGCATTTATAATATAGATCTTGCGATATCTTTATATATAATTAACGTGAAGTACATATGCTTCTCAGTCCGGGGTATATATTCTTTATTCAGGACCGGGAGTCTATATAAGTCAAGGCAGAGTTATGAACTCTAGCTTTTCAAAGTCCGGAAAGCTGTTTGTATCTATTGTCAACTTCCCCTGAGCTAAAAACCGAATAGGTATTAACCTGCTGTAGCAGGAGGGATGCTTCTTATTTGCTTCCATGGGGGTCCGATCCCCATAGATATCATTCAAAAAAACAGGAGTGGAGTTTATGCATTCCACCCTTTAGCTAAAGATTCAGGGGTTTCCTGTTGAGGTTTCTATGAAAAGACTCGGTATTGCGTTACACAGGTCAGGTAATAAAAATCTTGTTGTCAGAGGAGATGAGGTCAAATCCAGTAAGATATCAGGCGAGATTCCTAAATTGAATTCGGTTGTTATGGACAGGACGCTGAATAAAGTTGGTACGATCGCCAGTGTTTTTGGTCCCGTGGACCATCCGTATTTTTTAGTGAAGGGCTTCAAAAAAATTCCTGATTCTGAATTTCGGGTTCTGGTTAATGAACGGATTTATGTTCGGTGAAATCTCTGATATTCGAGAATATTCATCTTTTTCGGAACTGTGTTTTAAAAAGGTAGTGTTTTTTCAGGGCAGGAGTTCTTCACTTCAACTTATTTAAATACCTGGTTGTGTATGGCGGCGTATAAGACTGCATAACTGTATTAAAAACATATTTACGTTTTTGTGCAAAAACTGTGCCAATAATCTGCCCTTAAGTGGGAGGCTTGCTTCTGCAAGCTCTGACTGATCATCCTCAGTCTTAATTGACTATGTTGAATATGTCATGATACATCTGGATGTTTTCTCAGTCCGATTCCCTACCTTGTAGATGGTGACTCGTTTCAAAAGCATACTGAGAAATCCGAATGCAGGACTGAATGCCTGAAAGTTGATGCTCTTCCTTCCACGACTAAAGTCACGGGCATCCTGCATGAACGATCATGACTGTGTATCGATGTTTATGTATTTATGTTTATTTATTTTATTTTAAAAGGTGATATGAAATGGTAGAAGTCGAAAGAGTTCGCTATTCGGACACTCTTGAGCGGGAAAAAATCAGGGCCATGATTAAAGCTCGCAAGGAAAAACAAAATGAGCAAAATTTTGAGAAAGAAAAGGTCGTGTGTCCGGAATGCGGCAGCAGGAACCTTGTACACGACTACGAGCGGGCCGAACTCGTGTGCGGGGACTGCGGACTTGTCATTGATGCCGATTTCGTGGACGAAGGACCGGAGTGGAGGGCGTTTGACCACGACCAGCGCATGAAGCGTTCCCGTGTGGGGGCGCCCATGACCTATACAATCCACGACAAAGGGCTTTCCACAATGATTGATTGGAGGAATCGGGACTCTTACGGAAAGTCCATCTCTTCCAAAAACCGGGCTCAACTTTACCGTCTGAGAAAGTGGCAGCGCAGAATCAGGGTAAGCAATGCAACGGAAAGAAACCTGGCCTTCGCCCTGTCCGAACTGGACAGGATGGCTTCGGCTTTAGGGCTTCCAAGAACTGTCCGTGAAACTGCGGCCGTTGTCTACAGAAAGGCTGTGGATAAAAACCTGATAAGGGGCCGGAGTATTGAAGGTGTGGCTGCGGCAGCCCTTTATGCGGCATGCAGGCAGTGCAGTGTGCCCCGTACCCTTGATGAAATCGAAGAAGTGTCCAGGGTAAGCCGGAAAGAAATCGGAAGGACCTATCGCTTTATTTCAAGGGAACTTGCTTTAAAGCTCATGCCTACCTCCCCTATCGACTACGTGCCCAGGTTCTGTTCAGGTCTCAACCTGAAAGGAGAAGTCCAGTCCAAGAGTGTTGAAATTCTGAGACAGGCTTCCGAAAAGGAACTTACAAGCGGGAGAGGGCCCACAGGAGTGGCTGCCGCCGCAATCTATATCGCGTCCATTCTCTGCGGAGAACGCAGGACCCAGAGGGAAGTTGCGGATGTGGCAGGGGTAACGGAAGTTACCATCAGGAACAGGTACAAGGAACTTGCAGAAGAACTGGATATCGAGATTATTCTCTAAGGCATTCAGGCCCATCTCTTCAAGTTTCTTATACCATTTTCCTTTTTTTTCAGGCCGATTTTTCTGGCAGGTTTTAAGATTAGATTACTGCCGATTTTCCGTTTTTA
>JAQVBP010000003.1:5652-16218 GCA_028690255.1 Methanosarcinaceae archaeon | reverse complement strand
CAGGTTTTAAGATTAGATTACTGCCGATTTTCCGTTTTTATGGCTTGAGTTTACGTATCTTGAGTTTACGTATCTTGAGTTTACGTATCTTGAGTTTACGTATCTTGAGTTTACGTATCTTGAGTTTTTGTGGCTAAATTTATTTCTAAACAAAGTTGATCGCTGATGTTTCTTGAAATTTTCAAAGCCCTCCTCCTCGGGTTCACGGTCGGGCTTACGGGTGCCCTTGTCCCCGGTCCGATGCTCTTTGCAACCATTGAAGCCTCGCTCAAAAAGGGCTGGAAGGCCGGCCCCGAGATCTTCTTCGGGCACATGTTGATCGAAGCCGTGCTTTGTGTCCTGATTCTTTACGGAGGTCCCTCCCTTCTCGGAGACGGTATGATTCCCACAATCTCCCTTCTCGGGGGCCTCATGCTCGCGGGCTTCGGCTTGCTTACAATCAAAGGTGCAAAAAAAGACGCAATAGCTGCGGTTTCTGCGAACCTCCAGGCCGGTAGGGGGTCACTGGTCTCCAGTCCCACGCTTGTGGGCTTTTTTACCTCAGCTTCCAATCCCTATTTCTGGATCTGGTGGCTGACTGCCGGAAGCGCCCTGATGCTTCAGGAGTATCGGCTGGGCGCCCTTCTTGCGGGCTCTTACGTGCTCGGGCACTGGCTTGCGGACCTTGGCTGGTTCACAGCTGTTTCCACCTCCTTCAGCCGGGGAAAAACCCTGCTTTCCCGCAGTATGCACGAAAAGATCCTTTACGCCTGCGGAATTTTCCTGCTGCTCTTCGGGGCCTGGTTTGCCCTGAACTACAATAACCCGGGCCTGCTTTCCTGAAAACGGTTCAAACCCGAGAAAGCTTAAAATGCAAAAAAGCGGTTTAAAGGTCAAACAAGGTGTCAAATTACTATGAAACAGAGATGCATCAAGGTCCCGAAAAAGAAAGGTGAATCCGTAAGAAGGGTTTTACTTGAGTTCGAACTGCTTGACCATTCCTTAAGGATAGCCTCGGACGCATCCTACCTTTACCTTCCCCTTTCAGGGGAGCCGGAAGCCTCCGAGCTTGCCGCCCTTCCGGTCGAGGCCGGGTCTGAGCTTACGGAATTCGAATTCGAGCCTCTGGAGAGAAAGCCCACCCTCGAAGAACTTCTGGGTTTTTCTCCCCGATTCGAGGTCATCGGGGACATTGTTCTTCTGGAAGAAGAAGAGCTGGAACCTGCCGGGGCCCAAAAGGCTGCCGCAGCTATCCTTGAGACCCACCCCCGCGTAAAAACCGTTATGATGCCTCTGACCCCTGTTATAGGGGAATTCAGGGTCCGGGATTTCGAGATCCTGGCCGGGGAACGAAGGACCGAGACTGTTCACAGGGAGCACGGTTCCCGCTACATGGTGGACCTTGCGAAAGCCTACTTTACCCCCAGGCTCTCCACCGAACGCATTCGGGTCCTGGAGTGGGTCCGGGAAGGAGACACGGTTGTGGACATGTTTGCAGGGGTCGGGCCCTACAGTATCCTGATCGCAAAAAAAGCCAGGCCAAAAAGGGTCCTCGCAATCGACAAAAACCCGGAAGCTGTCAATTACCTCAGGGAAAACATCGCCCTTAACTCCGTGCAGAACATCGAAGCAATCGAGGGAGACGCCCGGGAAGAGGCCGAAAAGTTTGCGGGCCTGGCTGACCACGTGCTCATGAACCTCCCTCACAGCGCCCACGAGTTCCTTGATTCGGCGGTCCTTCTCACAAAACCCGGCGGTATCATCCATTACTACGGGATGACTCCGGAAGACGACCTGTTTGAGAGCTCCATCGAACTTATCCGGGCCGCGGCTGTGCGGGCTGGCCGAAAAATCGAGGTCCTGGAAACGCGGACCGTGCGTTCCTATGCACCCCATCAGTACAATATCTGTATTGAAGTGCGCATTCTTTAAGTTTTAAGGTCGGGGCCGGAGCCGGGGGGGTGCGGGCTGAAAAAAAGGGTTGAAGCAGCCGGAAATTGCACATTCCGGCCCTGCTTTCGGAGGAGGAGGGCGTTTCCTGCAAACAGAGAGCGGTAAAAATGGAAATATTTAAACATTCAGAGCCTGTAATGATAATGCCCGGACCTTCCGGGAGAAGGGTCCGTTTTGTTTCTGAATAACTTGATTTAATCGTACAGGGGTGAGTTTCAGATGTCTACTCTGGTCTACGTGGCAATAGCCGTCTCCATTCTGGTAACGCTTATCTTTCTCTGGTTTTATTTCAGACATTTTAAAAAAATATGACCGTGCCCCGGATTTTTCAGAATTTGCGGCCGGAAACAGAAGTATGTCCGCCTGACAAGCGAAATAGTTATATCCTTAATTGATATTTTAAGATCTACATCATTTATTCATTCTTTAGCGCCGTCGTGGCTTAGCGGTATAGCGGCTGATTCGTAATCAGCAGGTCGAGGGTTCAAATCTCTCCGACGGCTTCCTTAAAAATATTATAATCACTCACTCATTTTTCCAGTATTTGTACGGAATGATAAGTTTTCGTGGGTTTTTTAGTTTGTTTTTCAGTTCATCTCAGGTCGTTTTTCCTATTTTGATTGATTTATGAATTTTTTTGTTCTACGTTGAACTTTTTCTTCGATATTTTTCATCAATTGGAATGATTCTGGAAAATATTTGGATGCTTCAGTTTCATATGTCCCCTGCCACCGTTTATTCTTAAAATGGTTTTGATAATTCAAACATGTGTTTTTGAAAGATTTACACTTTTCAATACTATGCCTTCATTTAAAGTTTCTAAGCTTTATTTCCGGAAGTTTCAGTTGAAGTAATAATTGTCTATCTGGAATCATCCTCCAAAAACGATGGCATTGGAGATTTCATTTTCTTGAACTCATCTGCAGAATGCAGGGTATTTAGATTTTTTCCGTTAATCAGGTCATAAAATTTTACTAATATATACTATATATTAATACTAAATCACTAAAAAATAGTAATTTTTAACATATTTATCTAAGATAATGTTAACATTTAAATAGTAAATCATCATTGATATTCATACTTACAAAAAAGTTCGACTCCTTCCAGAAAGCTTTGAAAAATACCGATTTTCCTGCAAAGGAAGATGTTGTTAAGAGCTAAGGATAATTTCGCTAGAGACAACATTCTGCGGAATATAAATAATTCCGGAAAAGGAGTCTACAAACTCTGCAGATGTTGCCAGGGAATTTAAGGGAGACTAAACAAAAGTAAAGGGGGAATATCATGGAAACTGAGAGTAAAAGCAAATTTATTACAGAACTTCCTATTGAAACTCGGGAGATATTGAAAAATCTCGATTTTCCTTTAACAAGAAAAGAAATTATTGAGCAAGCAAGGAAGAGTGGAGCAATCCAGGACATACTGCGGGAACTTGGCATGCTTCCGGAAAAGAAATACAATAGTGCTGAGGAGGTCGCCGGGGAACTTCATAGAATTTATATTGGGGTCCCCTCCTAAAAAGCGTAACTTATTTGCCGGGTAGCATGAAAGGCAATGTATAATTTCATTTTTTGTGCCTGTTATTCAAAGAATAACATGTACGTTTTTTTTCATTTATTTTGGTGGGCCAGTGCAGGAAATCTGAATGATTATTAATTTCGATAGAGTGGATACCTTTTTTTGAATCGATTTTTTTATCTCAGACAGCAGAAGACTCCTTCCTCGACAGCCGCAGGCTGGCAGGTGGGGGTAGTTCACATACCCGGATTCAAAAAACACCCTGAAACTCTGAAATCAAATTCAAAAAGGTGGCCGGCCCCCGGAAATATCTCCTCCTGTACAAAAAGCCGGCAACCCGTTACAAAAATTCAATCCATGTAGACCCCGTCGGCTGTTATAAGGCTCCCTCCCACCGGAATCCAGCCCTCCTGTGGTCCGGTCAGCTTTACAGAAACCCGGTCACTGTACTCGTTCCATGTCCAGCCGTAAACCCACCACTCATTTGACCCCCGCAAAGAGACGTATATCTCCACCAGGGTTTCGGGTGAACTTTCATAGCTTGCATAGACGCGACTCCCGTAATCATAATATTGGGGCCTGATATGTTCCGGAGGAGGGACCAGCGGACTTTTTTCAGATACTTTCAGGCCGTATTTGGGGAGGAGCAGGGGCTCGTTGCCTTCCGGGTTTCTGGTGTTAATTAGCGGCTCCACTTCCAGGCGGGTCCCGAAGTCAAACGGCCTTGGGACTTTGGTTTCTTCCGAATCTTCTTTCACTTTCTCTACAGCCTTCCCCTCAATTTCCCCGGTTTCCGAAATGGCTACGGGCATGGAACGGAAATCCGGCCGGATTTTTTCAGCTTCTATCCTGAGCATCGGGCCGTGTTCGGTTTCTTCAATGCTGAAATTCCAGTCAGGAGGCCTGCCGTAAAAGTCCTCCTCTTTAAATTTCAGGGATTTACCGGGCTTTTCGAATTTACCGGACTCGTTTTCAAAAATTGGGGCCGGCAGGTAGAAAGTTGCGTTTTGCAGTTCGGAACTGCACCTTATGGTAATGTCGTATTTGTAGTTGCTCGTGAGGGTGTCTTCATAAATTTCATCATTGTGCTGGGCCAATAAAGCCGCAAGCAGGACAAGAACGATGATTAATAATACAGGTCCGCCCGTCAATTTTATCCATTTATTCATCGAATTCCCCTCTTTCTTAAAAGTTGTGGCTTCAATTACTGAAAAACTCAAAACAGTTTAATTCTATTAAATGGTATTTAGTTTCTTACAAATTGATAAGCTTCGGAGTATAATTCAGTTTCCTGAAAAGCAATATTTATTAAATAATGCGTTCTAACTATCTTATAATATTATACTGGTTTTTGAAATTCTGGAGGCCGAATATATAAATCCTGAAACAGAAAAACTTTTTTCCCCGCCGCCTGTCCTGAAGGGATACCTGTACGAGGGCCGGGACGCTTATGAAGCCCGGAATTCGAACCGGCTTTTAGCCATCCGGCTGGAAACAAATACCTCCTGCAACCTCCGCTGTCGCTACTGCTATGCGCAGAGCGGAGAGGCCTCCTCCTCGGAAAAGGTGGCCGATTTTGAGGGCCTGAAAAGTATCGTTTCGGAGGCAAAGGGGCTCGGGGCCAGGTCCGTGGTCGTGATTGGGGGAGGAGAACCCACCCTTTACCCGAATTTCAGGGAATTAATCGTTTACATCGATTCCCTCGGGCTTGTCCCCATGATCTTTTCCAACACTCTTCTGATGACGAAGGAGCTTGCAGGTTTTCTTTACGAACACAACGCCTCGGTCATGGGCAAACTCGATTCTCTCCGGCCGGAGGTTCAGGACTACCTGGCCGGAAAAGAGGGCGCATCCGCAGCCATTGGAAAGGGGCTTTCCAACCTTATCGAGGCCGGGTTTTCCGAAGAGAGGGAAGCCGGGGTTCTTCGGCTCGGGGTTTCCTTCGTAAGCAACAAAATGAACCTCGGGGAAATCGAGGAGATCTGGCACTTCTGCCGTAAAAACAGGATCTTTCCCAACATGGAAATTCTGACGCCCACAGGTCGGGCAAACGACGAACTTGCTGATAAACTGCTGACTGCCGGAGAAATCCGGACCTATAAAATGAAACTTCTGGAAATCGATCGGGAATACTACGGCTACGACTGGCTGCCCTATACCCCGATTACAGCAAGCGGCTGCCTTCAGCACCTCTACAGCCTCTACATCAATATCGAGGGGAACGTCAGGCCCTGTGCGCCTGCGAAACTGGACGAACACCCTTTCTTTTGGGTAGACGGAGAATATCCCTATAACGTGAATAAAATGAGCCTGAAAGAGGTCCATGCCTCCGAACTTTTCAGCTACGTTCGAAACATCGACAGGGTACTCGAAGGCAGGTGTAGCGCCTGCGAGCACCTGGATGAATGCATAGGCTGCCGGGGCTACGCCTACAGTGTGGGAATTAATAAAGGACTGGGGCCCCTGGAAGCTCTCCGGATGGAATGTCAGCAGTGCTTTAAAGAAAAACTTGAAGAAAAGCCTCAAAAGGGGATTGCTAATTTCGCTAAACCAGAGGAGGTAGAAAAATAATACGAGAAACAGGATTAAAACAGGGCCTGGAGCATAATCCGGCAACCGGAAACAAAATCGAACTCATCACCGAAAACACTCTTAAAGAAAAGCTGTATGAAAACCTCAAAAGACATGAACTGCCTGATTACCTCCTCTATATGGGGGCCGAAGGGGCCAAAAACTGGCTTACTCTTGACAGGTCCAGCACATTTCCCGTGGCCAGGGGTCTGAAAACCCTGCTTGAGGAAAATATCGACCCGCTGGTAAAATTCATTCCCTCGAACATGAACCTGGTGAGCGTGGGGGTCGGAAACGGAGAAAAAGAGCAGGTGCTTCTCAAAGGCCTTATAAGAAAAAATTCGGCCGAGTCCCCGGCTTCTGCCCGGAGGCACCTCCTTCGTTATTATCCCATTGATGTGAACGACCAGTTCGTGGAGATGGCCCTTGAAAATGTTCGGGACCTGCCCCTTGAAAAAATGGGAATCGTGAGTTTAATCGAGGATCTGCCCCTCCTGAAAAAATATTTGCATCCCCCTCTCCTTTTCTGCATTCTCGGAAATACCTTCTGCAACTACGAACCTGATTCCATACTGAATCTCGTCTGCGAAAACCTGGAATCAGGGGACCTTTTCCTTTTTGATGCCCATATCCTTCCCTCCTCAGACGACGAAGAAGCTCTATGGTCCGCGAAAAGGTCCATTGTAGGCGCCTATGCTTCAAGGGAAAACGCACTCTTTAACATGTACCCCCTGCTCCAGCACGGCATGGTTCCGGAAGACTTTGACTTCGAGCTTTTGCTTTCCTCCGTGGAATCAAAGGTAGCAGGTCAGCTCTACAGGACTAAAAAGACCCTCTATATCCTGAAGGACACGAGCTTCGAGGTCGGATCAAGGGCCGTGGCTTTTAAAGAAGGGGACAGCATCCGCATGGGTTTTACCTACAAATATACATTTGACCAGCTCAAAACCTACCTTGAAGCCCGCGGCTTTGAAATCCTGAAAGCAATTCTTAACAGGGAAGGGACAAACACCATAATCCTCGCAAAAAAGAAAAACTGAAGCAAAATACGAAATAAAAAGAGGGTGAAGAAAAAAAGGAAAATTGGGAATGAAAGAAGAGGGTGAAGGAAAAAGGGAATGAAGGAAAAAGGGAATGAAGGAAAAAGGGAATGAAGGAAAAAGGGAATGAAGGAAAAAGGGAATGAAGGAAAAGGGGAAAATAGGGAATGAAAGAAGAGGGTGAAGGAAAATGGAAAAAAAAGGAAAAAGAAGGGGAAAAAACAAAAAACAAAGAACATTGTATCGATTATGGCTGTGACGAACTCGGAAGGCTGAAAAGCGTACTTTTGCATACCCCGGGTGAAGAACTATCTCTTATCAACGAATCGAATTTCCGCTACTGGCTCTATGACAGGGTCCCGGACATTCCCGGCTACATCGAAGAACACCGCAGGTACCGGGCCCTGCTCGAGTCCTGCGGGGTAAAAGTTTACGAACTCTCGGATTATGTGGAGGAAAACAGACCTCTGATAGGAAAACTTCCCAACCTTACTTTTTTGCACGACATCGCCGTAATCTCCGATAAAGGGGCCATGCTCTCCAAAATGCGCCCTCCTGCCCGGGAAAACGAGGAAGTAGTTGTAAAAGAGGCCCTTGGAAGGCTGGGAATTCCCATTCTTAATGAGTTCAAAGGGAGCGGGGGCTTTTTTGAAGGCTGTCTCCTGCTTTCAAAGGATACGGTTTTTGTTGCCGATACGGAGCGACACACTTATTCCTTTATACGGGAGTTCATGTCAAATATCCTTAATGAATTCAAAGAAGTAATTTACACCCGTATCCCGCAGGCCCGCCATTACATGCATCCGGATACTGTTTTTAACAGGGTCCGGAAAGACCTGGGCCTTGCCTACCTCCCGGCTTTTGAGGAGACCTTCCTCTTTACCCGCAGGTCCGGGGAAAGAATCGATTTTGCGGAATTAATGTGGCAGAGAGGTATGGAAATAATCCCTGTTACTGCCTCCGAACAGCAGCGTCTGGCCTGTTCCTTCGTGCCTCTGGAAAGCGGCACCATCTTCCATTACGACACGGCCCTTGACCGCAAAACAGAAGCGGCCCTGGAAGAAAGAGGCGTGGAAATAATCCCCTTCCACCCGAAAGCCCTCCTTGCGGGAGGAGGAAGCCTCCGCTGCCACACCCTGAGGCTACACAGAAAGAAAAATTAATGCAAAAAAGGAAAAAGGGTAATAAATAAAAAAAGAGGTGGCCTGTTTGCTTAAAAACGGATTTTTTTTTAAAAACAATTCGGCTGTTTCCGAGATCGTGGCCCAGTTGCTCATGACGACCATGGTGGTCATAGCCCTCTCCGGAGTCGGTGCTATCGTGTTTTCCTACAGTGGACCGGAGGAGATTCCTCATCCGGATGTCCACGAAGGGGCAAGCGTATTCTCCGATACCATTTACATGAGGCACTGCGGAGGGGTTCCGATTGATATTGGGGAACTGGAAATTAAACTTAACGTTAACGGTTTCCAGTATGTGTGTTCTCCTGACTCCCTTTTCCAGAACCTTGGTAAAAGCAGATGGGAATTTGGGGATGAGCTCAGGATCGACACAAGAGCCGAGTGGGGGCTTGACCTCAAAAAAAACGATTCCATAAGGGTATACCTGATCGATATCCCCTCAAAGCAACTAATCTATAAGTTCGAGTTCTCCGCTTTCGGTTCTCCCGAATGGATTACCCCTCAGGGTTCGGTGCTGGACACGTCCGGGGGTTCTGCGAAACTTTCCGATGTAGAGGGGGAAAATGACGGGAAGGCGACTGTATATTATCCACCCGCAATTTCAGATTCCAGCATATATGAGGAGTTTGTTTTCGATATCGACACAGGAGCTTATGGGCTCAGGGCAGGAGACAG
Source organism: Methanosarcinaceae archaeon (assembly GCA_028690255.1). GTDB lineage: Archaea > Halobacteriota > Methanosarcinia > Methanosarcinales > Methanosarcinaceae > JAQVBP01. Next base: position 7,298 of record JAQVBP010000003.1, on the reverse strand, counting down.
TATTTCAAACGTGACCCTTAAACTGGTATACCAGGGGCATGATAATAATTACGAGAGCATTAAGCTTAGTTACTGGGATGAAAATTCAGGAAGTATGAAGGAGCATGAAGAAGACCTGCCTGAATTCAATGCTTATAACTATACCATCGTGGATTTATCTTCTTATATCAATACCGCCGGGGAACTGGAAAACCTGAAAATCCGTTTTTATGCCGTACAGCACGCCGCTGCTGAAAAAGAGATAAACATTGATTACATGGCGGTAAAAATCAGTTGAACAGGGACATTCATAACCTTTCGAGCCTCAACCTGATATATCAGGTTGAGAAACTGTTAATGCCCCAGGATACCGTTTATATAAAGACTTATTTCTTTTTGCCTGATCCGTTCAGTTTTTTCTTCACCTTTGTGGTGGTCCTTTTTGTCTTTGTCGAGATTGCGTCGGCCAGGATGTGGGTTTCAATTGATAGTACTATACCTGTGAAGAGTAAGATGAGCAATTCCTGCGGGACTTCTCTTGCATTCAGGCCCAGGGCAACGACCACGGGGGCGACAAATACGACCCCAACAGTGAGTATTATAATAAGAGGGCCGAGTAAGGGGTTATGCAGCATCCCCCTATGTCCGAAGATTTTCTGATAGGGCCACCAGATATGTCTGAAGGGGCCCCAGCGTTTGAAGGGTTCGCTCTTTATATCCAGGTCGGGGCTTAAGTAGTAGGTCCCAAACAGGAATGAAAATGAGAATATAGTTATTGAGGCGGTACTCAGGTATTCGAGGGGAAGGGTTTCGCTGCAGAGGGGGGAGTGCAGGCCGATCAATATGAGAAATAATACTATTATGTTTATTTTGTTATGGGTTTTACCGTTTGGCATTAATTGGAGCCTCCGTTTTGTTTTTTAAAGGGATTTTTGTTTTTATCGTACGCCTTTTTAAAAAATATCCCTTGTTCAATCCTCGGGATTTCGGATTTTACGCATCAATATATAGTCATGCTATAGTCATGCTATAGTCATACCTGCATTCGATCGACAAAAATTGCTTGATGGCTTATAAATAGGGGTTGCATTACTCATACTCTTTACTATAATTAAGGTTTCACGGGAAGAGATAAAGATGAACCCATACTAAAGGCAATCGAAGAGGGAGAAAATACTTTCCTTCAGAAAAGCGGAACTCCTAAAACACAGTATTCCGAACTGGCAAATCAGATTAATCTGGTCCTGCACAAAGAAAGCGGATTCCTCCCCCAAGGAGCGTATGAAAAAAATTACCACAGGGATCTTATTCTTCTTGATTATGTTTATAATCTTCCAATTCTCCAGAATACATTCGCTCCATACGGTGCCCTAATATTCCCGGTAAATTTTATTGAACTTTCGTTTTTTTGATCTGTTTTTTGATCTGTTTTTTTGATCTGTTTTTTGATCTGTTTTTTTGATCTGTTTTTTTGATCTGTTTTTTGATCTGTTTTTTGATCTGTTTTTTTGATCTGTTTTTTGATCTGTTTTTTGATCTGTTTTTTGATCTGTTTTTTGATCTGTTTTTTGATCTGTTTTTTGATCTGTTTTTGCTTGAATTGTTTCCAAAAAAGCTCTTTGATCCATGCGATCATAGATTCATCCATAAAGTTGGCTTATCCTTGG
>JAQVBP010000003.1:1528-5552 GCA_028690255.1 Methanosarcinaceae archaeon | reverse complement strand
TTTTTTGATCTGTTTTTTGATCTGTTTTTTGATCTGTTTTTTGATCTGTTTTTGCTTGAATTGTTTCCAAAAAAGCTCTTTGATCCATGCGATCATAGATTCATCCATAAAGTTGGCTTATCCTTGGTGCGTGCTTGTTTTCCTTTTAATCTAATCAGGCGGAAAGACCCCTTCCCGGACTCCAAAAGGGAAAGGGCAGTTTACAATCCATTAACTTTGAAAAAGTACCCCTGTAAAAATCCTGCTAGAGATCACTTATTCACTCAGTCTAATTAATTTTTATCCAACATTTTATTTTTATAATCAAATCATTTATTCGGTATTACGAAACTATTATATACAATGTTTCTGTTATCAGGATTACAACAAAATTTCGTGTAACCAAAAATAATGGAGATATCCAATATGAAAGAAAAAAGGCTTGATTCCCTGGAGCCCGGCTCCAAAGTTCAGGTAATAGAGGTCCAGGGTAGAGGGCCTGTAAGAAGAAGGCTCCTTGATATGGGCCTGGTCCCCGGCACGGACGTGGAAGTCATAAGAAAAGCTCCATTCGGAGACCCGATTGAATACAGGGTTAGAGGCTATGGGCTTTCCCTAAGAAAATCCGAAGCTGGCCTGGTCTGCGTAAGGATACTGGAGGACTGATTTATGGAAAGATGTATGCCTCTTCTCATGCTTCCCGAAGGAAAAACAGGAAGAGTCTGTGGGATCAATGCGGGAAAAAAGCTATCCAGAAGGCTTTTTGAAATGGGGTTTGCCACTGACGTCCCCGTTCAGGTCCAGAGGGGAAACTGCGGTGCTCTTGTAGTTATCGTAAACGGTATGAAATACGCCCTCGGGAGAGGTATGGCCTTAAAAATAATGGTTCAGGACCCTCAGGGGAAGGAATAAATGTCAAACATGACAGAAGCGAATCAGCCCGGAAAAAAGCTAAGGGTGGCTCTTACAGGCAATCCCAACGTAGGCAAGACCTCCCTTTTCAATGTCCTTACCGGAGCCAGGCAACACGTCGGAAACTGGCCTGGGGTCACGGTGGAGAAGAAAACCGGCACCCTGAAACACGCAGGAGTCGAAATTGAAATCGTGGATCTCCCAGGGACTTACAGCCTCACCGCATATTCCCCGGATGAAATAGTTGCAAGAGACTATATAATAGAGGAAAAACCCGATGTTGTGATTCAGGTAGTGGACGCCACCAACCTTGAACGAAACCTCTACCTGACTACTCAGCTCCTTGAACTCGGAGCCCAGGTCCTTATCGCCCTGAATATGACAGACCTGATCAGGGAAAGAGGGGACTCCATTGATATCCAAAAAATGGAGGAATTTCTGGAAGTTCCGGTCGTAGAAACGGTTGCAAGTAAGAAGGAAGGTATCCCCGATCTGCTGGATTCCGTCCTGCGGACAGCCGGGAAACAACATGTGCATAAGATAGGATACGGAAAAGCCTTCGAAGAAAAAATTGCAGAACTTGGATCCGTGCTTTCGGAAGATGAGGTCGTAAAGGCTGCATACCCCCTCCGCTGGCTAAGCGTGAAACTCCTGGAAGGGGACGAAAACGCGTTTGAGAAAATAAAAGGCCGGCCTGTGGAAACAGGGGTTCGGGCTCTGCTTGATTCGGGGGACGGGGCTTCTTTTGAAGGAGAAATGGCAGACAAACGTTATGAAACCATCAACTGCCTGACTTCTCTCGTCTGTGATCGGGCTCTCCGGGAACAGAACCCCTCCGATATGATCGATAGGGTACTTACGAGCAAAAAGCTTGGAATTCCTATCTTCCTTGCCCTTATGTGGGGAGCTTTCGATGTGACTTTCACTTTTGGAACGCCGCTCATGGACCTGATAGATGGCTTTTTCGGCTGGCTTGCAGGAGCGGTTTCGGCAAGCATTGCCAACCCCTGGCTCGCATCTTTCCTGGGAGATGGGATTATAGGAGGAGTCGGTTCCGTCCTGATCTTTCTCCCGAACATCTTACTCCTCTTCCTCATGCTCTCGCTTCTGGAGGACAGCGGCTACCTTGCCAGAGCGGCTTTCGTAATGGATAGGCTGATGTACTCGATCGGGCTTCAGGGAAAGGCTTTCATTCCCATGCTCATGGGTTTTGGATGTACCGTCCCTGCAGTCATGGCCACAAGGACCCTTGAGTCTCCGAGGGACCGTTTACTCACGATCCTCATAACTCCGTTTATTTCCTGCGGGGCCAGACTTCCGGTTTATGTGGTCCTTGCAGGCACTTTCTTCGGAGAGGCGGCAGGGTCCGTGATCTTCGGGATCTATATCCTGGGAATCGTGGTGGCGATCCTTTCCGCAAAGTTGCTTGGAAGCACGATTTTGAAGGGTGAAGCGTCCCCCTTTATCATGGAACTTCCCCCCTACAGGCTCCCGTCCATGAAAACAGGCCTGATACACATGTGGGAAAAGGGCGCAATGTACCTGAAAAAGGCAGGGACCATCATCCTTGCAGGGGTTACTCTGATCTGGCTGGCAGCCTCTCTTCCCGCAGGGGTGGAGTATGGCAGTGAAAGCAGCCTTATCGGAAGTCTCGGGCATTTCCTGGAGCCCCTTGTGGCCCCCCTCGGCTTTGACTGGAAGGTGGCAGTTGCACTTGTCTTTGGCTGTGTTGCAAAGGAGATCGTTATAGGGGCTCTTGGAGTCCTCTACGGGGCAGGAGAAGACGAAAGTGCAATCATGGCCGGGATGCAGGCAGACCCGGTCTTCGGAGCGTCGACCGCACTTGGCCTGATGGTTTTTACCCTGCTTTACGTCCCCTGTATGGCAGTTCTCGGGGTAATCAGGAAAGAGACAGGTTCCTGGAAATGGGTTCTTTTCTCGGCGGTATACGGAACTGCCCTGGCCTGGATTTTTGCATTCCTGATCTATCAGGGAAGCCGGGCCTTTGGCTGGGTGTGAGGTGATAAATATGGATTTTGAAGATAAATACAGTAAAGAGAAACGTTTCGCTCTCGTAATCGGCAGCCTGTATGCGGCAGCCGGCTTTGTCCAGTTTGTCCTGGGAACAGGCCTTGCCGGGTGTCTTGCCTACCTGGGTCATCCGGGGGAGGCCTTACAGAATGCCCTTTTCGGGCTTGCAAATGCCCTTTTCATTCCACCCGATATCCTGGGGGGTCTCTTGCTCCTTGTGGTCGGGGCTACTTTCCTTTCCGGAGCAAAGGAACTCAGGACGGGAATTCCCGAAGGGGTAGCTTACGTTTATGTGGGCACTCTGCTCTCTCTTACCTTTGCAATCGTGTATCTACTCACGATGTCCGGAAATGCCCTTGAAGCTTTTGTTTTGGGCTGCGAGGACTTTGAGGACTGGACATTCCTTTCGGATATGAGGCCTGCCATCTACCTGGCGGTCCTGGCCCTACCGGCTTACCTTTCCAGGAAAACCCGGTTTTCCCCGGGTGGAACTCCTGCGGAGTGAGTAGTGTCGTGACAATCCTCGAAGATTGAACGATCCTGAATAACCGTAACTGGTTTTATACGACATTTTGCCGTTGACGCGACAGTAGAATGGTTACAATAAAATTTATAAATATACGTCAGGAGGAGGTATTACGGTAGTGGGATATCGCTATCTATTGAATGAATTTATTTCAATTAGTTCCCGGGAGCACCTGAGTCTGAATGAAATTGCCCGTAAGATGAAAATGACTCCTTCGGGCATGAAAAACTTTCTGGAAATGATGGAAAGGAATGGAGACCTCAAAAGCTGTAGTTTAGGGGAAACCGGAGAAAAGACTGAAGCCAGCCCTCTTCATTGTATGGGCTGTTCTGCCTGTTGCTGTCAGAAAGCCGCTTCGTGCAGCCTGAAGGGAAAGACCTACCACATCACGGAAAAAGCCAGGAAAGCCTGCCTCTGAGGTGGGTGAAAGTTGAAAGTTCCCGTTGATGATCTCCGGAAAAGACGTACCTGAAAAGATTTTACTGGCAGGTATTTCCAGTTTTTTACCTTCCTCTTTTCCGGCTCCACTCCTTTCCGGCTCCACTCTTTTCCGGCTCCACTCCTTTCCGGCTCCAC
>JAQVBP010000003.1:0-1428 GCA_028690255.1 Methanosarcinaceae archaeon | reverse complement strand
TTTCCGGCTCCACTCCTTTCCGGCTCCACCCTTTTCCGGCTCCACCCTTTTCCGCTTTCTATAATAGGACTTACGCAGTAGAACAAAAACCAATAGCATGGAGCATGGAATGGTCTAAAGTTCAATTCTATTGATGCAACCTCATGCACCTGAGATTATATTTCAAGTGCTTAACTGCTATATAAATTTGAATTTTCATATGACAAATAAACAGGGGAACATCTTATGAATAATCTTGTAGGTGATGAAAAAATGAATGCCGTTTTGTTAACCTCAATTGCTTTTTCGTTTTTTATAGTCTGTCCACGAATGGCAGGTATGGCAAGTGTGATTACAAATGCCACTGAAACAAATATCGTCTATGTGGCAATTGTAGGAACTTTGATTTCTCTTCCCTTGATTGTGGCAATGGTCCTGGTGTTTAAAAATTACGGGCTTGCTGCCGCCCTGGTTTTTTCGATTATTACGGACCTCGGAGCTGCTTATTTCATGAAAGGAATAAGTGTTAATGCGGGGGTCGAGACTTTGATTATCTCCCTGTTTGTGGTTGCGGGTATCAAGGTTGCTTCGAAAATCTCGGCTCTACTTTAAAAACCTCCTCTTCGGAGGTTTTTCTTTCGAAGAACCTGAGCTTTCAAACGGGTACAAAAGTGAAATTTCTTTCTGGCGAGCCTGTTTTGCATCAAATAGCTACATTTATATCTCTTTCAAGCGTATCCGAATAAAGTTCGTAAATTCAAAAATGGTTCTCATAAGGGTCGAAAATTATGACAACAGAAAGAGATGAAGACTACCTGAAAATAATAGATTCCATCGTGGAAAAAAAAGGTTATGCTAAAGTAAAAGATGTTGCAAAAGAGCTGGAACTTGGCCCTTCCACCGTTACGGGGATGTTCCAGAAACTTGCTAAAGCCGGGTACATAAATTACGAAAAATACGGAGGGGCCACCTTAACCCCGGAGGGAAAGGAAATTGCATCTCAGACCAAAGAAATATACGGCACCCTGAAGGAATTTCTGCTGGCCCTCGGTCTGGACGAAATAACGGCCGGGGATGACGCCTGTAAAATAGAACATATCCTCAGTCCGAAGACCCTTGAGGTTTTTGAAAGGTTTCTGGAATTTTCACAAAAAGAGGAGGAGGCTTCTCTCTGGGGGGGCCGGCTCAGGCATTTTCTGGAAAGCGGAAAATATGCCGGCCCCTCTCCTGGTAATAAGAATGACTGATCTCCTTTGAAAGTCATTAATCAGACCCCGTGGAGTACTGTCTTTTAGTTATCGTTCAATTTTTTTATCACTTAATTAGCATGAAAGTGCTGTGTACATTCATTTTTTGTGCCTGTTATTCAAAGAATAACAGGCACGGTTTTTGCGGCATTGTGTTTTGCGGCATTGTGTTTTGCGGCATTGTGTTTTGCGGCATTGTGTT
>JAQVBP010000128.1:3737-8695 GCA_028690255.1 Methanosarcinaceae archaeon | reverse complement strand
ATAACCTTCGGTTTGCCTGCGAAGTTCTCGGCCAGGGCCTCTTTGAAGGCTTCTTCGGAAAGACCTGTTACCCCGAGTCCCATAAGGACCCCGAGCATGAAGGAATTGGCGGCTTTTTCCGTTCCGGCTTCCTTGGCCTTTTCGGCAGCCGGGATTGCGACAGCCCGGATACCTTCCGGAGCTTCGAATTCCCCGATTGTGGTGTCGTAGAGGGCCAGGCCGCCTTTCCTGACGGACCCTATGAACTTTTCAAGAGAAGGCCGGTTCATGGCAATCAGGATGTCCGGAGAATACACAACAGGAGAGCCTATGGCTTCCCCGGAAATCACGACCGAACAATTCGAGGTCCCACCCCGCTGTTCCGGCCCGTAGGAGGGGTACCAGGAGGCGTTGAGTTTTGCTTTTACCCCGGCCTGAGCCAGGATAAGGCCCAGGCTGAGCACGCCCTGCCCCCCGAAACCCGCGATCTTTGTCTGGACCTGGGTAAAATCCGTACGTACGGTTTTTTCTTCCTCGGCGGCTTCGATTCCGTAGAGTTTGTCCAGGGCTTCTTTTGAAAAGTCGCTGACTCCCCTCCGGAGAGGTTCGGCCTCTTCGGAATTGTTCCGGAAGTTTTTAAGCGGAAACTCCTTTTCCATTTCCTCGTTGATAAAGGTCTCAGCCTGTTTGGCGTCCATCTTCAGGTTGGTCGGGCATGGAGCAAGTACTTCCACAAAAGCGTAACCTTTGCCGTCTCTCTGGATTTCCATGGCCTTCCGGACAGCCTTTCTGGCTTTCCTGATGTGGGAAATGTCCGAAAGCGAGACCCTTTCGATAAAGACCGGGGCCTTCAGATTATTCAGAAGTTCGCACATGTGCAGCGGATATCCGGCATAGCGGGGGTCCCGGCCCTCAGGGCAGGTGACGGTCTTTTCGCCCACAAGGGTTGTCGGAGCCATCTGGCCGCCGGTCATCCCGTAGACGGTATTGTTCACGAAGAAGACCGCGAGTTTCTCTCCCCGGTTTGCGGCCTGGAGAGTCTCGTTAAGTCCTATTGAAGCCAGGTCCCCGTCTCCCTGATAGGAGATAACGACCGCGTTTTCCTCGGCTCTTGAGACTCCGGTCCCGACCGCGGGAGCTCTCCCGTGGGCCACCTGGATGTTTCCCGCATCAAAGTAGTAGTAAGCAAAGACCGCACATCCAACAGGGCTGATCATAACGGTCCTGTCCTGGATTCCCAGGTCATCGACTGCCTCGGCGATGAGCTTGTGCAGGACTCCGTGCCCGCACCCGGGGCAGTAGTGGGTGGCTGTGGGAGCTGCTCCGCCCTTTCTTACGTATTCGGCATAGAGGGCATCGGGCTTTGCAATTACCTTTTCGCCGTCAATTATTTTTGCCATGTTTATGCCTCCCCTGCAATTTTTCGGATTTTTGCCATAACCTGGTCAAGGGTGATCAGGTTTCCGCCCATTTTGTTCACCAGTTCGACAGGCCTTGAGCAGCCGATCGCAAGCCTGATATCGTCTATCATCTGTCCGTTGCTCATTTCCACGGAGACGAAGGTGCAGCCTTTCTCCGCAAGGGTTTTCAGCTCAGCCTCAGGGAAGGGGAAAAGGGTCTTTGGCCTGAAAAGCCCGACCTTGAAACCTTCCTTTCTGGCCTGGTCCACGGCGTTTCTGCAGATCCTGCTGCTGATCCCGTAGGAGACAAGGATAGTTGAGGCGTCTTCGGTCAGGTATTCCTCGTAATCGATTTCATTTTCCTTTATCAATTCGTACTTGGCCTGCAGTTTCTTATTGAACTCTTCAAGTTCGTTGAAGTCCAGGAAAATCGAGGTCACAAGGTTCGGCCGGGTCTCGGCCGTGCCGTTGACTGCCCAGGACGTATCGATTTCAGGGACCAGCGCCTTATCAGGAAACTCCAGCGACTCGATCATCTGTCCAAGCACGCCGTCGGCCAGAACCACGACCGGATTCCTGTACCTGAAGGCAAGTTCAAAAGCCTTCATGGTAAAGTCGCACATCTCCTGCACGGAGTTCGGGGCAAGCACTATGTTTTTGTAGTTCCCGTGCCCGCCGCCCTTGACGACCTGGTTGTAGTCTCCCTGCTCAGGCCCGATATTCCCGAGCCCCGGACCTGCCCGCATGATGTCCACGAGCACGCAGGGAAGTTCGGCGCCTGCAAGATAGGAAACTCCTTCCTGCATCAGGCTGACCCCGGGCCCGGAGGAGGAGGTCATGACCCTGTGTCCTGTCGAAGCTCCTCCGAAGACCATATTGATTGCGGCCTCTTCGGACTCGGCCTGGACGAACTTTCTCCCGAGTTTCGGGAAATATTTGGATGCGTCGTGCAGGATTTCACTTGCGGGGGTGATCGGGTAGCCAAAGAAACAGTCGCAGCCGGCATAAAGGGCCCCGATGACAATCGCAGAATTTCCTTTAACGAGTTGTGTAGCCATATTTTTTACCTCCCTCAGGCCTTATTCGGCCCCCACCTCGTTTTCTTCTTTTTCTTCCCTTTCTTCGCTCTTTTCTTCGATACTTTCTTTCAGGGGGATGTGAATTTCAAGAGCCAGGGGCTCAGGGCAGGTGTAGTAGCAACTCGCACAGCCGGTGCAGCCCTCTCCTTTGTATTCCACGTAATGATAACCCCGGGCGTTGAGTTCCTCACTCATCGAAAGCACGCCTTTCGGGCAGGCAAGAATGCAGCGTCCGCAAGCTTTGCATTCCAGGATATTGATTACAGGATATGCTTCCTTTTCATCATTTATTGACATGTTAAATCCTCTTATGTCCACTTCGTACCTTCCGGTATTTCCGTATCATACCATTTACCGGTACCGGATCAGGTTTTCGCTTAAGTTATCCATAATATAACTAATTACCGTGACAGAATTTTCGGTCAAACCTGCCATAGCAATTTCAGAAAATATAAAAACCCTGCGGGAACGGAAATCTATTTGACTCGATTGATTCCATCGGTTCTCACATTTTCGGCCTGAGAGCTCAGGCCGACAGCTTACATTCTAATGATAGTGGACTGTTTTATAATCCTTGTTATTTTTTAACGTTTTTGGAATAAATTCAGGCCTGTTCTTTATCATGATCACGGATTTCCACCCTGCGGATCTTCCCGCTGATCGTTTTCGGTAATTCGTCCACAAACTCAACGATCCTCGGATATTTGTAGGGGGCCGTGACTTTTTTGACGTGGTTCTGCAGCTCTTTCTTAAGTCCTTCCCCGGCGGTATAGTCCTTTGTCAGCACGATTGTGGCCTTGATAACCTGCCCTCTCACAGGGTCCGGGGCTCCGGTAATGGCGCATTCCAGTACGGCCGGGTGCTGGATCAAAGCACTTTCAACCTCAAAAGGCCCGACCTTGTAGCCCGAGGTCTTGATGATATCGTCGGCTCTTCCCACGAACCAGAGGTAGCCGTCCTCGTCCTGCCAGGCCATGTCTCCCGTATGGTAATAGCCGTCGTGCCAGGCCGCAGTGGTCTTTTCAGGATCTTTTCCGTAGTGGACAAAGAGCCCGGCCGGTTTTCCGGCTTTTGTGTTGACCACTATTTCGCCTTCTTCTCCCACGTCACAGATCCTGCCGTCCCTGTCCATGATTTCGACCTTGAATCCAGGGGAGGGTTTTCCTATGGACCCCGGCTTTGGCTCCATCCAGGGGTAGGTGGCAATAGCCACAACGGTTTCGGTCTGCCCGAAACCTTCCATGAGCTTGAGCCCCGTGAATTCCAGGAAACGGTTGAAAACTTCAGGGTTGAGGGGCTCGCCCGCCACAACGGCGTAGGTGAGGGAACTGAAGTCGTACTGCGAAAGGTCTTCTTTTATGAGGAAACGATACACGGTCGGAGGGGCACAGAAGGTGGTAACTCCATACTTCGAAGCCTTTTCAAGCATGTGTTTGGCATCGAACCTGTCGTAGTCATAGACAAAGACCGCACATCCGGCAATCCACTGCCCGTAGAGTTTGCCCCAGACGCACTTGCCCCAGCCGCTGTCTGCAACCGTATAGTGCAGCCCGTCCTCTTCCACGTTCTGCCAGTAGCTTGCGGTCAGGATGTGCCCGAGGGGGTAGGTGAAGTCGTGTTCCACCATTTTCGGAAAACCCGCGGTCCCGGAGGAGAAGTAGACCAGGGAGATGTCTTCGTTGCGGGTTGCGGCCTCTCCTGTCGGCCTCTCGAACTCAGGGGAAGCTTCTTCGAGTTCTTTTCTGAAGTCAACCCAGCCTTCTCTCACGTCCCCGACCAGGGCCTTGACGAGCGGGACTTCCGATTCCCCGAATTCGGCATGGGCCTTGTCCACACGCTCGGGGACCCCGTCCTCGGCTATGCAGACGATCATCTTCAGGTCCGCTTTTTCAATCCTGTAAGTAATATCCCGGCTCATTAGCATGTGGGTTGCGGGAACGGCAATGGCTCCCAGTTTATGAAGGGCCAGGATACAGAACCAGAACTCGTACCTGCTCTTGAGGGTGAGCATGACATAGTCGCCTTTTCCTATCCCGTATTTGGAAAAAAGATTGGCGGCCTTGTCGCTGTAGTATTTCAGGTCCCCGAAAGTGAAGATTTTTTCATTTCCAAGGTCGTCACACCAGACCATGGCCCGCTTTTCAGGGCAGTCTTTCGCATACCTGTCCACGACGTCATAGGCAAAATTGAAGTTTTCAGGGACAAGTATTTTGAAATTATCATTAAAGTCCTCGTAGGACTCAAAATCGGTTTTCGAAACAAATTGGCTCAGCAAAGAGGACATGTTTTACACCCGTTTTGATGTGGTAAATTTAAAATTATCAGGGTTGGGGTTAAAGGTTTAGCATGAAAGGGATTGCATGAAAGTTTTGTATGAAAGTTTTGTATGAAAGTTTTGTATGAAAGTTTTGTATGAAAGTTTTGTATGAAAGTTTTGTATGAAAGTTTTGTATGAAAGTTTTGTATGAAAGTTTTGTATGAAAGTTTTGTATGAAAGTTT
>JAQVBP010000128.1:0-3637 GCA_028690255.1 Methanosarcinaceae archaeon | reverse complement strand
CTGGGAAATATTTTTGGAAGCATTTTTGAAAGTTTATCCGAAAGGGTCCTTTGAATGTGCTTTCTATATGAAAAAAGATTTTGCTTAATCCCTTTTTCGGTTTACATTTTACATAATCGATGCCAGGAACCTTGCAGGCTTGCCTCCGAGAGCCTCCATGGCGTGCTCGTAGCCCGAATCGAAGAAAATGGAATCTCCCGCTTCAAGGACGATTTCGTTATTATGGATGTAGACCTTGAGACTCCCTTCAAGCACGTAGTTAAACTCCTGCCCGTGGTGGGAGTTTGTGGCAGGCTTGCTTCCGTCGGCTCTCGGTTCAACGCTAACAATGAAAAATTCCGCTTTCTTATGAATGAACTTCTCGGACAGGTTCTGGTATTTGTACTGTTTTCGTCTCTCGACACTGACCCCTTTTTCGGCCCTTGTAACAGTAAAGATGTTCATTCTGGGCTCTTCCCCCGTCAGGAGAGTCCCCATGTCCACATGCAACGTGTGGGCGATTTCAAAAAGAATACTGGCCGGGATATCCTCGGTGCCTTCCTCGTATTTCCGGTAAGTCTCGACCGGAATTTCCAGATTTCTTGCTATTTCTTCAATCGAAATATCGGATAATTCTCTAAGTTCATGGACACGACTTGCGATTTCTATTATTTTTTCCTGCATGTGGTATCTTCTCCCGCTTTGATTTCTGCAAATGCCAGGGGGCACAGCCTGTTAGAATAAACTCTGTACCTTTAAGAAAGTTTTTAGCTAAAAAAGCTGACTATCAGGAAAAGCTGACTATCAGAGCTACAAAATTATCCAGGTGGTTTTTTTGTTCTTCTTCCGTGGCCATTTTCAACCACTTTTCACTCCCGTGGATTGCGTGGTCCCCGCAGAGGAAAATCAGCGTATCTTTCCCGGCCCCGGAAACGATTTTCCCGACGTTTTCGTCAACGGCTTTCGCGGCCGTTTTCAGTTCGTCCCAGCTCTCCGCCCTGTGGGAGAAACGGTCAAGGGCCCGGAGGTGCACCGCCAGAATATCGGGGCCGTGCCCGAGGGCCCGGACCGCAGCCTTCGCAATCTCCCGGTCATAGGCCAGGATGTCTTCGGAATCGGAAACCCCGTAAATCTCTCCATTCTTTCCGAGAATACCCCTGAAAGTCTCCGCGCCTTCGGCCTCGATTACGACCGCGGCCTTTCTTCCGGCCCTTGCCCCCCATTCCAGGATGCTCCTGAGTCTGGGGTTTTCCGGGTCTTTGTCCCGTTCCCTGTAGATGGCTCCGGTTGAGTAAATCCTGTGTTCCTCAGGCCGGTACCCGGTAAAGATGGAGGCAATGGCAGGAGACGTGTGGGAAGCCTCTGACCTGCATTTGAAAAGGAGGCCTTTTTCGGCAAGTTTACGGGTATTTTCCATTATGGGAGTAAATCTTTCATAGAGGGAATAACCGAGGCTGTCTATAATGAGGACCACAACTCTTTTGCAGCCGTGTTTTTCAGCTAAAACTTCCACGGAGGAAAGGGGCCTTCCTGTTGGGACCACCATCGGGACGGCCAGCAGTTTCGAAATCGTGGGGGCGATATCAATTGTGCTGCATTCGGGGACAGGGCCGGAGGGGCTGGAATCAGTCATCGTAGATAATATTGAAGTCCGGGATATATGGGAGTATTCCCGGGGTTATATGACATGTGTTTTAACTTTAGAGTCGGGAAGAAGGGGCCCCCTTCCCCGATGTTTCTATTTGAAAATTACAAACTCCTGTAAAACCTATGGTTTAACATTACAGCCAAAGGCTGGCAGGAGGGATGAAAGCCGTAAACTACCCAACATTTTAATATGGGTAAATAGGGAGTCTGTATACTACAATGAACCTTAGAGATGAGATGAGGGGCAAAGTGGAAGCCTCCCTGCTGGGATTCATTCCAAAACGTTTTGATGTCATCGGGAGTGTGGCTGTAATTTCAATCCCGGAAGAACTCCGGGCTTTCAAAAAAGAAATTGCCGAAACCCTGGCCTCAAAGCGGAAAAACGTAAGGACGGTGCTCAATAAGGTAAGCAAACTGGAAGGGGACCACAGGGTTGCGGGGTTTGAACTTCTCCTGGGCAATTCCACTAAAACCCTGCACAGGGAAAATGGCTACGTCTACGCCCTGGACGTTGAGTCGGTCTTTTTTAACCCCCGCCTTTATTCGGAAAGGGAAAGAGTGACCGCCGGGATCTCTCCTTCGGAAAACGTGCTGGTCCCCTTTGCCGGGGTCGGCCCCTTCGTACTCCCTGCGGCCGGCCGGGGCGCAAAGGTACTCGCCCTCGAAATAAATCCCGGGGCCTGTGCCTGTCTGCGAGAAAACATAAGGTTAAACAGGCTTGAAGACAGGGTCTCGGTTATAATGGGCGATGCGGAAACCCTTCCCTGGCTCCTGAAAGGGGGGAAGGGTCCGGGTTCGGAAAATTCCGGTTTTCTTTTTGACAGGGCAATTGTTCCCACTCCCTACGGCCCGGACCATTTCCTGGGTAAAGTTTCACAATGCGTGAAAAAGGGAGGATACATCCATTATTACACCTTCAAACCGGCCGAACAGCTCCCTCCACTGGTCGAGGAATATGAAAATATGGGGTTTGAGGTTAGCTTTTACCGGCGCTGCGGGAACGTCGCTCCCGGAATAAGCCGGTGGGTGTTTGATTTACTAAAAAAGTAATTGAGGATTTTTTTTGATTTAGGACTTACGCAGTTGAACAAAAAACCAGTAGCATGAGATGTCAAACTGTCTAAGAGGCTGTCTGAATATTCACATTTCAGTTTTCTAAAGGTTCGATCTTAGCCAATCGTTTGCTCATTACACGGATCATAGCAGCATAGATGAAGGCTTGACTGGACTCGGTTAATCCTTCATAATCTTTGCTCAAACGCCGATATCGCCCCAGCCATCCAAATGTACGTTCTACTACCCATCTGCGAGGAAGTATTTGAAAACCTTTGACATCATCCTTACGCCTTATGATTTCCAAAACCCAACCACATGTTAACTTGACCCAATCAATCAGTTGACCAGCATAAGCAGCATCAGCCCAAATAAGCTGCAATCGAGAGAATGTCCCATTAACTTGTTCCAGAACAAGTTTAGCTCCATCTCGATCCTGAATATTCGCTGCATGAACTACAACCATCAACAATAGCCCTGTTGTATCCACCAAAATGTGGCGCTTTCGCCCTTTGACTTTCTTGCCAGCGTCATAGCCACGCACTCCAGGTGTTTCTGTTGTTTTGACTGATTGGCTATCTATAATCGCTGCGCTTGGTTCTGGTTCTCTGCCATTTGCAACTCTCAGTTCAGTCCTCAGTGCAGCATTTATGCGCTCCCAAATCCCGTTAAGTCTCCAAAAAAGGAAATAGTGATAGACAGTTTTCCACGGTGGAAACTCATGTGGTAGCATTCTCCATGCACAACCAGACCGTAGCAAATAGAATATAGCATTCAATATTTCACGATAGGGATGAACACGTTTTCGACCACGGTTAGTTTGGGAATATGGAATATGGGGCTTAAGTAATTCCCATTCTTTATCAGATAAATCACTTGGATAGGCGAGTCGTTTTGTTTGATCGAACACTAACGAACTATTAAGGTACAAGGATTATTTAATTTTAAGACACGCTCT
>JAQVBP010000127.1 GCA_028690255.1 Methanosarcinaceae archaeon | reverse complement strand
TCCCGGAATTATTCGTACACTATATCCGCGTGGTATTCCTGGACGGACCTGATTGCAAGCTCGCCCTTCTTCATGGCCTCAATTGCCCCGGCCGCAGCTTTTGCCGCCTGGATGGTGGTAATATAAGGGACCTTGAAGTCAACGGCCGCTCTCCGGATCCTTGAACCATCTCTCCTGGATTCCCGGCTTGTCGGGGTGTTGATGATCAGGCCTACCTCGTCTCTCCTCATCATGTCAATCACATTCGGGCTTCCGTCGTGGACTTTCTTAACGGTATCGAGGATGATCCCGTGGTCTGCCAGGTAATTAACCGTTCCACGGGTCCCCATGAGTTCAAGGCCTGCTTCCTGGAGAGTTCTTGCGATTTCCACAAGTTTGGGCTTGTCTTCGTCCCTGATGGAAAGGAAAATCTTTCCGCTCAGGGGGAGGACGTTGTCGGCCGCAAGTTCGGCCTTATAATAAGCCTTTCCGAAATCGTAGTCAATGCCCATGACCTCTCCCGTACTCTTCATCTCAGGCCCGAGCACCGGGTCCGCCCCCGGGAGTTTGTCAAAGGGCAGGAGGACTTCCTTAACCGAGACATGATTGACCTTGGGCTCGTCCCGGTAACCCATTTCCTTCAGGCCGTGGCCCATAATGACCCTGGCTGCAATCTTTGCCAGAGGAGTTCCTACGGCCTTTGAGACAAAAGGAATGGTCCTGCTCGAACGGGGGTTGGCTTCAAGCACGTAGACCCGCCCGTCTTTTTCCGCCATCTGGATATTGATCAGGCCTTTCACGTTCAGCCCGAGGGCAATCTTTCTCGTGTATTCCCGGACCGTTTCCAGGGTCTTTTCCGAAAGGGACTGGGTAGGAATCACACAGGCCGAGTCTCCGGAGTGGACCCCGGCTTCCTCGATGTGTTCCATAATGGCCCCGATAAGCACGTCCTTCCGGTCGCAGACCGCATCCACATCAATTTCACAGGCCCCTTCCAGGAAATCGTCAATCAGAATCGGGTGTTCCGGAGAAACCCGGACAGCCTCTTTCATATAGCGTTCGAGGTCGGGCTGGTCGTAAACTATCTCCATCGCCCGGCCTCCGAGCACGTAGGAGGGACGGACAAGTACCGGGTAATCGATCCTGTTCGCAATCTTTATGGCTTCCTCCTGGGAAGTCGCGTATCCGGCCTCGGGCTGGAGGACGTCCAGGTCCCGCATCAGCAGGTTGAACTTTTCCCTGTCTTCCGCAAGGTCCATGTCGTCGGGATCGGTCCCGAGGATGATAGTGTCCAGGTCCGTCCGCCTTTCAAGTTCCTTTTTCAGGGGAATGGCCAGGTTCACCGAGGTCTGCCCTCCGAACTGCACCATTACCCCATACGGCCTTTCCCGCTCGATAACGTTCATTACGGACTCGAGGGTCAGAGGCTCAAAGAAGAGCTTGTCCGAAGTGTCGAAGTCCGTGGAAACGGTTTCCGGGTTGTTGTTGATAATATGGGTCTCGATTCCCTCGTCCCGGAGGGCCTTCACGGCATGGACCGTGCAGTAATCGAACTCGATTCCCTGCCCGATTCTGATGGGCCCGGCTCCGAGGATCAGGACCTTTTTCCGGTCGCTCGGAGAGGTCTCGCAAACGTCCTCGTAGGAGGAATAATAATAAGGAGTAGCTGCCGCAAACTCGGCCGCGCAGGTATCCACCATCTTGAAGGTAGCAAGCAGTCCGGCCTCGTGTCTGAGGTCGCTTACTTCCTGCCAGGTCCTGCCGGTAAGTTCCGCAATCCGCTCGTCCGAGCAGCCCGTCCGCTTGGCTTCCCGCAGGAGGTCAAGGGTAAGTTCCTCGTCCCGGAGGCGCTTTTCCAGGTCAACGATGTTCCTGAACTTCGAGACAAAGAAGGGGTCAAAGCCGGAAAGTTCCGCGACTTCCTCAACGCTGTGCCCTTTCTCAAGGGCATTGAATATAACAAAGAGCCGCTCGCTTGTGGGGGTCTTGAGAAGAGTCGTAATTTCATGCTCGTCCCAGTCCTTCTGCCCCGGCCTGGTATCGATATCAAGGGAACGGAAGGCTTTCTGTATGGACTCTTCCATGGTCCGCCCTATTGCCATTACCTCTCCAGTACTCTTCATGGCCGTGGTCAGGGTGTTGTCAGCTGTCGTGAACTTGTCGAAAGGCCACCTCGGGATCTTGGTAATCACATAGTCCACGGTCGGCTCGAAAGAGGCCGGGGTGTTTTTGGTAACGCTGTTTACGATCTCGTCAAGAGTCATACCCACCGCGATTTTTGCGGTAACTCTTGCAATCGGGTAGCCCGTGGCTTTCGAGGCCAGGGCCGAGGACCGCGAAACTCTCGGGTTCACCTCGACTATGCGGTAGTCTCCTTCCTTGAAAGCGTACTGTATATTACATCCTCCCTCAATCTTGAGGGCCCGGATGATTTTGATGGACGCGCTCCTGAGCATCTGGTGATCGGCGTCGCTCAGGGTCTGGGATGGGGCGACAACTGCGGACTCGCCGGTGTGCACTCCCATGGGGTCCATGTTTTCCATATTACAGATCACGATACAGGTATCGTTTGCATCCCGCATGACCTCGTACTCGACCTCACTCCAGCCAAGCACGCTTTCCTCTATGAGGACCTGGTTAATGCGGCTCCGTCTGAGCCCGCGTTCCGTAATCTCAAGAAGTTCTTCCTTTGTGCGGGCAATTCCGCCGCCTGCTCCTCCGAGGGTATAGGCCGGGCGGATGATCAGGGGAAGTCCTAATTCCTCGACCACCTTTTCCGCATCCTTCAGGGAAGAAACCGCAATACTGAGAGGCACTTTTTCCCCTATGGCAAGCATGGTCTCCTTGAAAATTTCCCTGTCTTCCGTGTTCGTGATGGCCTCGATAGGAGTTCCGAGAAGCTTTACCCCGTACTTTTCAAAAACGCCCATCTCCGCAAGTTCGCTGGTAATGTTCAGGCCGGTCTGCCCGCCAATCCCTGCGATAATCCCGTCGGGCCTTTCCTTCGCAATGATCTTTTCAACGACCCTGGCGTCCAGGGGCTCTATATACACTGCGTCCGCCATCTCGGGGTCGGTCATGATCGTGGCCGGGTTGGAGTTTACCAGCACTACCTCAAGCCCCTCTTCCTTGAGAGACCTGCAGGCCTGGCTGCCCGAGAAGTCGAATTCTGCGGCCTGCCCGATGGTGATAGGACCTGAACCTATAAGCAAAACTTTCTTAATATCGGTACGGACCGGCATCAGAGCTCACCTCCGAGGGATTTAACGACCCTGTCAAAAAAGACCTTCTCCGTATCCATGGGCCCCGCCTGGGCCTCAGGGTGGAACTGCACGCTGAAAATATCCAGGTCTTTATGGGCCACGCCTTCCACGGTCCCGTCGTTTGCGTTTATGTGGGTTACGTAAAGCCCGGTCCCCTCCAGGGAATCGGCATCCGTTGCAAAGCCGTGGTTCTGGGAACTTATGTAGACTTTGTGCTCCACCAGGTCTTTTACGGGCTGGTTGCCACCCCTGTGCCCGAACTTTAACTTGTAGGTCCGGGCTCCCATGGCCAGGGAAATTATCTGGTGCCCGAAACAGATCCCGCAGACCGGGACCGTGCCCGCAAAAGCTTTTACTGCGTTGATGGCATCCGTTGCCATTTCAGGGTCTCCGGGCCCGTTTGAGACAAAAAGGAGGTCCGGGTCGTAGCTTTCGATTTCCGAAGGGGTCGCAGTCGCAGGGACCACCGTCAGGTCAATTCCTCTCCTGTTAAGGCAATTGAGGATATTCCGCTTGATCCCGAGGTCGATCACGACCGCGTGTTTGGGCTTTCCGCTGCCTTTCCAGGCCCCTTTCTGCCCCGGGATTGTGTAAGCTTCCTTGCAGGTAACAAGGGAAATCAGTTCCTGATCGGTGATACGGGGGAAATTCCGGGCCATTTCAACGGCCTCTTCCCCATCGTCACTGCCCGTGATAAGGGCCGCCCTGAGATTCCCGTGCTCCCTGGTCTTGATGGTTAGCGCCCGGGTGTCCACACCCTCGATCCCAACCTTCCCTTCATCTTCCAGAAATTTGTGAATTGTCCTCGTTGATTTGTAGTGAGAGGGATTTTTGCAGGCTTCCCTGACCACAAGCCCTTCCGCATGGATATTATCGGACTGGAAACGTTCTCCGCTGACCCCGTAGTTTCCAATCAAAGGATAGGTAAACATTAAAAGCTGCCCTTTATAAGAGGGATCGGTCAGGGCCTCCTCGTATCCTGTGAACTGGGTTGTAAAAACAAGTTCGCCGCAAGCTGTACCTTCGGCACCGAACCCGGTGCCTTTTATAACTGTTCCGTCTTCCAAGCCTAGTACTGCCTTCATCATCTGAACCTGCGCTTAAATGTCATAAGTGATGTATAAGGGTTGCGATGCCTTAAGAGGCACCTGGGTTTTTATATCGCCCATAATATAAAAAAGTATAGAGAATCTTTAAAAGTTTAACTATTTATAATGAGTGGGGACTTAAAAATAAATTCGAAATGTGTCCGAAACCGGGGCCTACCTTAATAGTTGTCTTCCGTCTCTTTTGTAAAACGTAGGTGGGGCGCCTGTAGTTTCAAAACATCCGGCCTGTTTTTTTTGGCGTGGGTTGTTTTTGCATCTTTATCAGAAAAAGCCGCTCGCCTCCGGAGGTTGTTGAGGGCCGGTTTTTGAACTTCGGCCCTCAACTCTCCGGCCGTCGGGCTGAAAATACGAAAAAAAAACATTTTCTTCCGGGCTCAGGTCCGGCTTTTCTTCAACCCTTCGCTTTCTCCCCCGGCTTCCGGGCGTTTATTCGGTTTTTGAGGTTTCAACATCAGGGTTTTTGGAAAAACTCTTTCCGGAAACGCTCTTCACACTTTCTTTTAGTGCATCTGTTTCGAGTATGCATGCGGAACCTTCCACATCACTGACTTCCGGTTCCTTTTTTGCCCCTATGAAGCGGTCCATTACCGTACAGGTCACAAGGTCTCCTGCCACGTTTACGGCGGTACGGCACATATCGAGAATCCGGTCCACCCCCATGATAAGGGCTATTCCCGTGGTCGGGATTCCCACGCTGTTGAGTATCATTGCAAGGATGACGATTCCAACTCCCGGAATCGAGGGGGTCCCGATGGCGGCCGCAACGGCCATGACCATGACGAGTAAAAGCTGCATGAAACTGAGATGCACCCCGAAAACCTCGGCCAGGAAGACCGTGGCGACCCCCTGGTATAGGGCTGTCCCGTTCATGTTAACGGTGGCTCCGAGAGGGATTACGAACTGGGAAATCGAGGGTCTGACCCCCAGGTTTTCTTCCGCGGTCTTGATTGAGACCGGCATGACCGCAGCCGAACTTGAGGTGGAAAAGGCAAGAAGGAGGACATCCCTGATGGACTTGAGAAAGTCAAGGGGGTTGTGTTTTGCCAGGACCGAGACGATGAGAAGGTTCATGCACATCAAAAGCCCGAGGCTTATAAGGACCGTTGCAACGTACACGGCCATACCCACCAGGGCGTCAATTCCGAGCTTGATCGTGAACTTGGCAATAAGCCCGAAAACCGCAATCGGGGCAAGTTCCATACTCCATTTGACCACGGTCATGCAGATGGCCTGGACGGAGTTCAGGAGATGTATCAGGGGGGCCGCCTGCCTTCTATTCAGGGAGACCAGGGCAATCCCCACGATTATGGCTATGATTACAACCTGGAGCATCTCCCCTTTTGCCATGGCGTCCAGAGGATTGGAAGGCAGAAGGTCTCCTATCATGGAAGGCAGGGTCCCGGCCGAAAAAGAAAGGCCTATGTCCCCTGTTGCGGCGGGGGTTCCCCCTCCCGCAACCGCAGTTTGGAGCAGTTCCCCGCTTATGAAGCGCCCGGGCTTGATAAAAAGGGCCATGCCGAGCCCTATCCCTGTTGCAACGGCCGTGGTCGCAACAAAGTAAAGGGCTGTTGAAAGGCCCGTTTTCTTAAGGTCGCTCATGCTCTCACTTGAAGCCACCCCCAGGATAATGGAGGCAAGCACCAGCGGGATTACGATCATCTTCAGGAGCCCGAGGAAAATGTAGCCCGGAAGGGCAATCCACTCCCCTATGACCTCGCCCGTCCCGGCATCTACAAAACCTCCGAAAGGCCCTAAGAGGAGGCCTGCCCCCACCCCAAGGGCCATGCCTATCAGGATCTTGAGCCAGAGTCTCTTTTCCAGCATTTCGTGCAGGTTGTGGCTCAACTGTTTGAGAGAGGGGGGGCGTTCGGGGTCAAGGGGGCAGTAGAGATGAGTGATTCCTTTGGAAATTTCATGGGCAAGTTCTTTTGTTTCTTCTTCGATTTCATGCGCTATTTCACCTGGTTTCGGGAAATGGTGATGTTTCTTCTTAGTCATGGGAATCAACGGACCTCGTACTTCTCTCGGAATTTCATCTTTATTCAGGCAAGTCAGTTCTCTTTTTTTACAACCACTTTACTATTTTTATGAGGGGTTGAGATATAATTACTTTCTCATTTATTATAGACTCAGCCTGAAAAAACTGAAATTAAACCTGAGATTAACCAGGATTCTTGTTTTGTATGAAAAAACGCACATGAAACTCTTCGAGTAACAGGACAAATAAATGAAAGTACGTGAACGCACTTGCATATCAAAAATAATTTTACAGGGTAATTTTTTGAATCCGGAATTTTCAGTAAAATGCAAAGGGTATCTTCAGGCGCCAATATTCTTTATTAATTTATTTTGAACCGCAGCAACTAACCCCATCCCGGTAAAACAAGAAATCCAGTTCACAAATCCTGGTCAGGCGACTCAAAAGGCTTTTCTCCATTACCGATCAAATATATTTTTTATGATTTTCAAGCTTGCCGGGCTTTCAACGCCAGGGCCCGGTTTAGAGATGTACACTTCTCCATTTCGGTAGGGACTTTATTTTTACGAATCAAACCCAATTTCCGGTAATCTTTCATTAATTTCGAGTGGGGAAGACGGGGCTCTCCCAGGTCGCACAAGCGAGCGGCCTTTTCGTGAGAAAACAAACAAAAAAACCTGACTACAGAAATGCGTTTTCAGCAAGCGAAACGGAGGGCCCTCCCCCTTGCTGTTGCGATTTCACCAAACTTCCCTGAAAATATTCAATCTCATGTGATCCAGAAGAGAAATTCGAGAAGAGTAACCTGGACAGAAAATGAATAAAGGAAAAGAACTGAAAGCAGTTTAGTCTCATTATCTTACATTCCGATCGTCATCTCAGATCCGAAATGCAGATTTGTGTTTTTTTCAGAAATTAAGTTCCATTTTTTCTCTCAAAGAGAAATTCAGCTCTCAAAGAGAAATCCGGGCATCAGGCGAAGAGCACCCGCAGATTCATTGATTTTTCGGGAAGAGATACATCTTCCTCTTCCGCTTCGGAACCCATTATGTCTTCAAAGCAGGTGCTGCACAGATGGCGATCCTCAGAGCAGGACTCCTCATCCTTCACCGTGGGGCCGGCCGGTTTTGCAACGGCTTTTTTGAATACGTAGAATATTTCATTGAACTCAATAGGCTGCCCGCACCTCGAACACACAAAAGGCGGGTTCTCAACAGCATCGATTGCACAGTCAATACATATAAGATCTGATTTATCGCCCTGTACTTCATTGAACAAAATAGGTCTCATGTCAAGGCTGGTATCTACTACCAGAGCTTCCTCTTTCAATTTACGACTGCAGATGTTGCAATACTCAGGCATTTATCTTTCCTCCTTCAAAAGGTCTAATCGAACAAATATTTTCCCGGAATTAGTGCCATTTTTTCCTTTCCGGAAAAGGATTTTTGTTTGTTTTTTAGTTTGTTTTATTGACCGTTTAAAATCACTCTGAATTTTAAGGGAAAGATCCCTCGCTGTAGAAAGCTACAGTTCGGGGGTTAATTGGCATAAAACGGATTCATCTTCCTTCATATTAATTAAAGTCCTAATGTCACAGGGGGGCTGTAAAGCCCGGTATTTCCAGAAACTGTTAAGAAATCCGTTTAACATCAAGATCAGAGCCTTCCCAACCTGTCTTGAGGACAATTAATATTCAGGTTTTTTCAAACAGCTCATTCAACTTCCCTATGTAAATATAGGTTTTGAAAGTATATACAGTTATTCATTTTATCCAAAATAGAAGCCTATTCATAACGATTAATTATTATATTGTCTCGGATATAATCTTTATAAAATAATAATTGGTCTCCACAATAATTTTTATTTACCCGGGTAAATAATTGCGGATCATGAAGTTCCCCTGACTTTCCTGAAAAGAACATTCGTACCGGGACCTTCATAGATACCAATACTGCGATTCCAAAGTAAATCCACAAACAAGAACCACTGATGGGCACGGATAAACACGGATGGATACGGATTACAGCCATCAATGTTCATCTGGGTTTATCCGTGGGTTATTCTCAAATTTTGGAATCGATACCCTAATATCCTGGTACGAATGTTCTCGTAGAAGGTGTCGACTTTTCTATTATGAGTTACGCTTTGATAGCATAAAAAACAAACATGATATTCTGCGAATAACAGGCATAAAAAATTAAAGTACACATTACACTTTCATACTAAATTATAATTTATTAAATAGTAGCAGAAGCCCCCTTCCCTGACAGTCTCGGCTTTGACGGAACCCTGGTGCGGGCATTTTACGCCCAATATTTCTTACCTTAAATTCCCCGTATCGTCTGGCTTTCCTTCCCCGGGGAAAAAGGTCTTTTCTCCCCCCCGTTTCCCATAGGTGCAATGCAGGCA
>JAQVBP010000126.1:5996-8745 GCA_028690255.1 Methanosarcinaceae archaeon | reverse complement strand
AAGAAAAGAAAAGAAAAGAAAAGAAAAGAAAAGAAAAGAAAAGGAAAAAATATTAAGGGAAATCAACTGTTTCTCAAACTGGATTAAATTTTCTTTAAGCGTTCAATGAGGGTCAGCCCTTTCTCAATAAGTCCGAAATCCTCGTCAATCCTTCTGGGATCTTTTTCTTCCTGCAGGAAATCTGCAATATCGACCAGTTTTTTGAAGAGCAGGACTTCAAGCTCTTTCTTTACCCATCCGGATTCGGAAAGAGTTTCGGGAAGAGGGGCTATTTCGGCTTTTTTCACATCCTTTTTTATGGAGGCTGCCGCACTTCCGAGCCGGGCTTTCTCGGCTGTTTCCCTGACAGTCACAGGAGATCCCGGGGCTCCGGGTGAGGGCTTATCCTGAATTTCAGGCGAAATTTCCTCCTTTATTCCGTTTTCAGTTGGTTCGGGAGGTTTAAACCAGGGCCTTCGTTCAGAAGACTCCTCTTTTTTCGCAAACCAGGGTTCTTTTTCGGGAACCGGTTCGGAGGCAGAGCCGGGTTGACTTTCGGGTGCGTACCCGTAAATCCGGGCTTTTTGGGGGGCGGCCGGAGCTTTTTCCTCTACCTTTTCCTCTTCCACCCTTTTTTCCACCTTTTCTTCTACTTTTTCCTCTACCTTTTCCTCTACTACCTTTTCCTCTACTTTTTCCATTACCTTTTCTTCTTCCCCTTCTTCCCGGACATCACAGATGGGACAGATTACCCTACCTTGATAGCGAAACTTCGGGGCTCCGCAGGTTTTGCAATGCTCGGCAAGCATTGTTCCTCCAAGTTCGAGGAAACGGGCAATTCTTTTCACCTTTTTATCTTTTTCAGAATCCATATATCAAAACCTTCCTCTTGCACAGATTTAATAGCTGTCTTAATTACAACACATGTTCTGCAGGTTTAATAAGAAAACTCCTCTATTATGAATTACCCTCTCCAAAATGAGCTTGCTTTCTCAGAGGTCCCCCCTCCGGGTAAGCTTTCCCTCCTCCAAAAAGCTCTCTTTGAAATTATTTTCATTATAATGGCGTGAGGGTCGAAAATAAGGGGGGTCACAGCTCTGGCTCCTGTTAATGACAACAGGAGGGCTGAAGAGGAAGCAGGTTCGGCTCTTTGTAAGTGGTCACCGATAAGATTTTATATAACAAACCTATCTTACACTAAATTAGCGAATTCTAATTTTACATTATAATCAACTATTAAAAATAATCAATCACTGAAGGTGATTTGAATGTCATCAGTTGATCCAGCAGAAGTTATGAGGCAGTGTCTCCAGGTTTTAGATAGTATAACAAACGACTCCTCAGTTCCAAGGAATATAAGGCGTTCAGTAAATGAAATAATAACCATTCTGAACAATCAGTCCGAGCCTTTATTTCTGAGAGCTGCATCCAGCATCTCAATTCTTGAGGATGTAAGCAACGACCCAAACCTTCCTCTCCACACAAGAACCCTTATATGGAACCTTTCCAGCCAGCTGGAAACAATCCCTGTGGATGATTAAGACAAACAAAATTTATTCTTTAAAACCTTTATTTCAAAAACAAAATATTAAAGTCCGTACCCGATTTCATTCACAAAAACGAAATAGAAGCTTTGAGATCCGAAACAAGCTGATATAAGTTTTTGTATATCCCTGATGATTAAATCCTAAATCAACTTCTTCTGAAAACAGAACTAACAGGGATACTTGAAATAACCATCCTTTTTAGCCTGCGTATTGTAGCCCTTCAAGGCTCTTATGCACAAAGCTTTTTTTCCTGCCAGGCGAAGAGGGGAAGGGTTCCCATACAGGTCTTAATATTTATACATCGGAGCTTTTTTTAAAGGACCTAAGGGAAAAACCCGAAGGATCGGAACCGGGTAAGTTCCGTAAAGTTTTAAAGAGAAGCTTTCTGTTAATCACTCATTAACAACAATTAATAACAATCCACAGGCATTCTGAAAGGGGGTAATGGAAAATATGCTCAGGGAAATCTCGGCCCGTATCAGGGAAAATTTTGAAGAAAAGGACAGAGTTAGGGAAGAGGGGCTTAAAATCTCCCGCCAGGTTGTCCGGGAATGCAGGACTGCAACTTTCGCCCTTCACGGACAGGATTTTAAAAAAGCGGCCGAAAGAATCGAAGAGGCCGGAAAAGCTCTTCTGAGGCTTGAGGACATCTTCGAAAAGCACGCCGATATCTATCACGCAGGTTTTGTAGAACATGCCCAGCAGGAGTTTACCGAGGCTTCGATCCTCTACGAGCTGCTCCGGGAGGAAACAGGAACCTGGGAAGAAATAAGGTCCGGGGGAAAAGATGTAGAAGGGAAGAAACCAGGGCCCGGACCGATTCCCACCCCTGAAACCCTCGGGATGGGATACGCTGCATACCTTAACGGGCTGGGGGATGTTGTGGGGGAACTCAGGAGGCATATTCTGGACCTTATCCGGAGAGATAAACTGGAAAAAGCCGAAGTGTTTTTAGGGATTATGGAAAATATCCATGCGGTTCTTCTGGACTTCGATTACCCGGATGCCATAACGCACGGGCTGAGGAGAAAAACCGATGTGGCTCGCAGCCTTGTGGAAAAAACCCGGGGGGACCTGACAAACGCCATCCAGCAAAAAAAGCTTGAGGCTGCAATGCGGGAACTGGAGGTCCGGCTCAAAGAAGGAGGCCCGGACTGAAAGAAAACGGTCGTTTTACTATATCAGAGATTTTAATAATAGCAGAAGTTTCAAGCATAATAGAA
>JAQVBP010000126.1:1419-5896 GCA_028690255.1 Methanosarcinaceae archaeon | reverse complement strand
TTTCAAGCATAATAGAAGTTTCAAGCATAATAGAAATTCATCCCCTTACAGAAATTTTTATCATAACATCATTTTCACAATCATTGAAATCAAAGGATGGTAGCTATGAGATTCGATCCCGAGAAGATAAAAAAGGAAGCAAAAGAAAACTTTGACCTGGCCTGGAACGAAGGCAAAAACCTCATAAAAACACCCCCTTTAAACGAGCGTTACCCCCGGACCACCCTCGCTTACGGGAAGGTCCACCCGGTCTATGACACCATCCAGCGCCTCAGGGAAGCCTATCTGCGCATGGGCTTCAGTGAGATGATGAACCAGCTCATCGTGGACGAGCGAGAAGTCCACAAACAGTTCGGAAGCGAGGCCCTGGCTGTTCTGGACCGCTGTTTTTATCTGGCAGGTCTTCCCCGTCCGAACGTGGGTATTTCCGATGAGAGGATTGCCAGGATCAGGGAAATTCTGGGGGATATCGAAGACGAGGGGATTGATAAGATCCGGAAAGTCCTCCACTCATACAAGAAAGGAACGGTTGAAGGAGACGACCTTGTGCCTGAAATCTCGGCCACACTCGGGGTCTCGGATGCCCTTGTTGCGGAAATGATCGATCAGGTCTTCCCTGAATTCAAGGAACTCGTCCCCCAGTCGGCCGGAAAAACCCTTCGGAGCCACATGACCAGCGGCTGGTTCATCTCTCTCGGAGCCCTGCTTGAGCGAGAAGAGCCCCCTTTCCGTTTCTTCTCGGTGGACCGCTGTTTCCGGAGGGAACAGCAGGAAGACGCCTCAAGGCTCATGACCTACTACTCTGCCTCCTGTGTGATCATGGACGAGGACGTGACCGTGGACCACGGGAAAGCCGTAGCTGAAGGGCTGCTCTCCCAGTTTGGATTCGAAAAGTTTCTCTTCAGGCCGGACGAGAAACGCAGCAAGTATTACGTGCCCGATACCCAGATCGAGGTCTTTGCCTATCACCCCAAACTTGTAGGATCGAACTCCAAGTACTCGGACGGCTGGATCGAGGTTGCGACTTTCGGGATCTATTCCCCGACCGCCCTTGCGGAATACGGTATTCCCTGCCCGGTGATGAACCTGGGGCTCGGAGTCGAGCGCCTGGCCATGATTCTCCACGAGGCCCCGGACATCCGTTCCCTGAGCTACCCGCAGATTCCCCAGTACTGTGAATGGAAGATGAAAGACAACGAACTTGCAAAACAGGTTTATGTGGACAAAGTCCCGGAAACCCCCGAGGGCCAAAGGATTGCGGCTGCGGTTGCCACCCAGTGCGAGCTTCACGGAAGCGAGCCCAGCCCCTGCGAGTTTTTAGCCTGGGAAGGGGAAATTTTTGGTCGTAAGGTAAAGGTCTCCGTGGTCGAGCCTGAGGAAAACACAAAACTCTGCGGGCCCGCAGCCTTTAATGAGGTGCTGGCCTACGAAGGGGACATTCTGGGGCTTCCCCAGAACAAGAAATGGAAAACGGCTTTTGAGAACCACGCCGCAAGGACGGGCATCCGTTTCATAGACGCTTTTGCCTCTCAGGCCGCCGCTGAAATCGAAGAAGCTTCCAGGGCCGGAAAACCCGAACACATAAGCCGGGTCAGGATCGTCAAGGTGCCGTCTGAAGTGAACCTTAAGATAAAGCCCCTGGCTCAGCGCTACATCACAGGCGGGAATAAGAAGATCGACATCAGGGGCCCGATCTTTACCACGGTTAAAGCAGAATTTGAATAAAAGCGGGCATAAAGGCAGACCTGACTAAGAAATAATATAAAGAGGTGCATATGCAACCTTCAAAATTTCCGGAAATCTGCCGGTTGATGGAGCTCGGAGAGCCCGTTTGCATAAGCTTTGAAGCAGGGGAAGGAGAAATGGGAGTCGGAATCGAAGGAAAGGAATGGGAAGGGGAGGCAGAACTCTCTTCCTTCCTTTTCTGCGAACTGGTCCAAAAAGCCAGGTCCGGGGAAACCTTTCGGGTCTCGGGCCAGCGCTGCCCGGCAGGGGCCTATGTGCTTGGGCTTTCCGAACAACCCCCTTCGGAATATTACCTGAAATCCGGAAGATACCGGGATCGGGAAACTGCTGAAAAAGCGGCTGCCGGGCTCCCGAGAATTGCCAGAAAATACGGTTTTATGAGAATCGAGCCTCTCTCCGAAAACAGGGGAAAATTCGATGTGCTCATGCTTTTCCTGACGCCCGAAGGGGCTATGCGGGTGGTGCAGGCTTTTGCGTATACGGAAGGGGCCAGGGTTTCTGTGGACACAATAGGCGCGGCCTCCATTTGCGGGGATTGTACAGCTCTTGCTCTTGAAAAAGGCCTGGGGCTGTCCTTTGGCTGCAAAGGCTCCCGTAAGCACAGTGGCTATAGAGACACGGATCTTCCCCTGGGAATCGCTTTTGAAACTGTGGGAAGCATTGAAAACGGACTCTCAGAACTTCCGGAGGTAAGGGCTTAAGAAAAAGAACGCAAGAGACCGTAATTTTGGCCTCTGAATTTCTTTTTTCCTGACTTTTTTCCTGACTTTTTTCCTTAATTTCTTTTACCTGAATTCCTTTTTCCTGAAATCGTAATGATGCCTGGGGGCACATAATAAGAAAATTTTCTCTTCGAGGTCGTTTTTGTCCCGTTTTTACCTCGGGATGGCTTTATATAGAAGTACAAACATCTAAAATGCGTTTTCAATTTAGAGAGCTATAACTCTATCAACTTCACGGTAATGGAGGTTCAAATACCATGGCAGCAGGACAGCCAATTTTCATATTAAGAGAAGGAAGCAAGAGAACCAGAGGAAGAGATGCCCAGAGCAACAACATCATGGCCGCAAAGGCCGTTGCCGAGGCAGTCAGGACTACACTCGGCCCCAAGGGTATGGATAAGATGCTCGTGGACGGCATGGGGGACGTGGTAATCACAAACGACGGAGCAACCATCCTCAAGGAAATGGACATTGAACACCCCGCCGCAAAGATGGTTGTCGAGGTCTCCAAGACCCAGGACGAGGAAGTCGGAGACGGAACCACAAGTGCAGCCGTGGTTGCAGGGGAACTCTTAAAGAAAGCCGAGGACTTAATCGAGCAGGAAATCCACCCCACCATCATTGCATCAGGGTACAGGCTGGCTGCCGTAAAGGCCATTGAAGTCCTGGATTCCCTCGCCATGAAAGTCGAGATGTCCGACAAGGAACTCCTGATCAGCATTGCCGAAACCGCCATGACCGGTAAAGGCGCAGAGTCCTCAAAGAGACTCCTTTCCGAAATCGCCGTTGCAGCAGTCACAAGCGTTGCAGACATAAACGGAAAGAATACCGTTGACATGGAAAACATCAATGTTATCAAGAAGGTCGGCGGAAGGATCGAAGACTCCGAACTTATCAGCGGGATGATCCTGGATAAGGAAAGAGTCCACACCAACATGCCCGAAAAGGTCAAGGACGCAAAAATCCTTCTTCTCAATACCGCAATCGAGCTCAAGGACACTGAAGTGGATGCAGAAATCTCCATTACCTCTCCTGACCAGCTCCAGTCCTTCCTGGACCAGGAAGAGAAGATGCTCAAGGATATTGTGGGCAAGGTCATCAACAGCGGGGCAAACGTGGTCTTCTGCCAGAAGGGTGTCGAAGATCTGGCTCAGCACTACCTTGCAAAGGCAGGCATCTTTGCAGTGCGCAGGGTTAAGAAGAGCGACATGGAGAAACTCGCCCGCGCAACCGGCGGAAAGCTCATCACCAACCTGGACGAGACCACCCCCGAAGACCTCGGCCATGCAGAACTGGTGGAAGAGAAGAAAATTAGCGGAGACAGTCTGACCTTCGTCACCGGCTGTGACAACCCCAAGGCAGTGACTATCCTCCTCCGTGGTGGCACCGAGCACGTTGTGGACAGCATCGACAGCGCCCTTGAAGACGCAATGCGTGTCGTGGGTGTTGCAATCGAAGACGAAAAGCTTGTTGCAGGCGGCGGCTCTCCGGAAGTCGAAGTTGCACTCAGGCTCCAGGAATACGCAGCAACCCTCGAAGGCAGGGAACAGCTTGCAGTCAAGGCTTACGCCGAAGCTCTTGAAGTCATCCCGAGAACCCTTGCAGAAAACGCAGGACTCGACCCCATCGACATGCTCATGGAACTGCGTTCCCAGCACGAGAAGGGTATGAAGACCGCAGGTCTCGACGTCTTTGAAGGTAAAGTCGTTGACATGTGGGCGAACTTCGTTGTAGAACCCCTCAGAGTCAAGACCCAGGTCATAAACGCTGCAACCGAATCCGCAGTCATGATCCTCAGGATCGACGACATCATCGCATCAACCCGCGCACCCGCAGGTCCCGAAGGCGGAATGCCTCCTGGAATGGGCGGAATGGGCGGAATGCCCCCAATGATGTAATCCGGATTCCGAATAACACAAAAAAAAAGGTGCAGCTTTTAAACTGCCCTTTTTTTCAAACTTTTTTTACTCTTTTCGGTTATTTCCTTAATTTTCCTTAAAACTTGATCC
>JAQVBP010000126.1:0-1319 GCA_028690255.1 Methanosarcinaceae archaeon | reverse complement strand
ATCCGTTCTAAACTTGATCCGTTCTCGAATTTTCCTTAAAACCGATCCCCTTTTTTGATTTTGTCTGATAATTATTTTTTCTCAATACACTTCAGTATATCTTCGGCTTCAAATCTTGGTTTTATGATGCGGGTCCTGCCTCTCTGTCCTTTGCCTGAAAAGTCCGCATCCATATAATTTAAGGACT
Organism: Methanosarcinaceae archaeon; assembly: GCA_028690255.1. Lineage (GTDB taxonomy): Archaea > Halobacteriota > Methanosarcinia > Methanosarcinales > Methanosarcinaceae > JAQVBP01. Next base: position 1,132 of record JAQVBP010000126.1, on the reverse strand, counting down.
GGAGTTTGTTGACCATCCCGTAAAAACGGGTATAGCCCAGTTCCGTTAATTCATGAAAGTTCTTGTAGAGTTCCCCGGCCTGGATTTCCCCGGTTTTTGCCACCAGTTCGAGCAGGGTCTTTTCGGAGTCCGAAAGGATGTTTATGCCTCTGCAGAGGTGTAGAATTTTGGAGGATTCATAGGCTTTATCAACGTCGGCCGCAGAAACTGTGCGACTGCCCCGAAACTCTGCGTTTAAGCCCGAGCGTTTCAGAAGGTCGATTCCGACCCTCAGGTCTCCTGTCCTTTCCACGTATGACACGACCAGTTTCAGAACCTCTTCCGGGACAACCCTTGGATAAAAACCGTACTTTGCCCTGTCCCCCAGGATGTCCAGGATTTCAGAATATTCGTAGTGAGAAAAGGAAATTTCCTCGGGTAAAAATACGGAGTTGACTCTGGCGTCAAGCTTGTAGAGATCAGATGCGTCGTTTAGAATCCCTATAACTCCTACCCTGACTCCCGGAAACTGTTCATGGGCCCGCAGGAGGGAGTACATGACCTCGTTTGCATGTCCTTCGTAGCAGAGGTAGTTGAGATCGTCGAGAGCCACAAGCAGCACTTTTTCGGAAGAAATCAGGGAGTCCACAATGGTTTCAAAAAGTTTTCGAAACGCTACCCCCGACGTCGGAGGGGAAATCCCGAACATCTTTTTGTAGATCCGAGAAACGACCGCAAAGCGCGTCGAGTCTATCTGACAGTTGATCTTCACGGCCACCACGTTTTTCGTGTGGGCCTCGATTTCCCTGAAAACCTTCATGACCGCACTGGTCTTTCCGGTGCCCGGAGGCCCCACAAGCAGGCAATTTACCGGCCTCATGCCCCGAAGCGCGGGCCTGAGTGCAAACCTGAGCGTGTTTAACTGCGTATCCCTGTGGGGGAAGTAATCCGGCAGGTAGTCGGGCTCAAGCACTTCAAGGTCCTTGAAAAGAGTCTCGTCCCAGAGTAGCATATCATTATCATTCAAGGGCAGATGCTCCATTTATGTATTGAAACGGGGGTTGACGGAAAGGCGGGAATTGGGATAAATCGAATGTAATACAGTACAGATTCAATATATATAAAATGTTTCCACTCAGATATATTTCATTTC
>JAQVBP010000125.1:6595-8765 GCA_028690255.1 Methanosarcinaceae archaeon | reverse complement strand
GGACTGATGGACATTTCAACGGCTTTCCTGCGAAACACCATAAAACGTATATTCCTTTCCTTAAAGTGGTCTAAAATAGTGGGAGTGTCTACCGCACCATTATAATATTTTGCGTCAAAAATCCTGTTGATGGTATCGGCCCCAACGATGAAAGTGCTGTTCGGAAAAAGGGCCGCTTTCTGCAAAAAAAGCGGTGCACTGGTCAGATAAACATCGCCCATGAAAGCTTCGGCTTTGTATTTCCTTAAAGAATCAAGTCTCTGGTCCAGCGAAATAAAATCTATGGGCGGTTTGTCAACGTTTGTTAGAGAAATCTCAAAATGGACGGGGGCATTATATTTTATCGAGGCCAGCCTTGCCATTAAAATATGGTTCCTGTGGCAGGGATCAAAAGAGCCGGGAAATACAAGCTTTATCTCTTTGGGGAGATTTGATTCATTAAAATTGATCCTTGCCATACCCACTCTTTCATAATAACCGGCCGGATTACCGCTCTGCTGCTTCAGAATATCCCCGACAGGCCCGGAAACCAGGGAATATTTTTCTACAATTTTTTCTTCATTTCCGGCTCCTTTTCCTTCTCCGGCTCCTTTTCCTTCCCCGGCTCCAATCCCACCCGGCAGATCAATCTCGGCAACCCCACAGTGACGGGCAAGTACATTGAAAATCAGGGTTGCAGCAATATATTCTTCCTCCTCCCTTGTCCTCTCCGCTGTCAGTTCAAGTGTGACAACTCCGGTTTTGCAGGCTGCCTGTATGGAGACATGGACCTCATGTTTCCTGCCTTCCCGTTCGTTTGCCGACTTAAGCTTACAGGTCGCTCCGATTCCGATTACATTCGGGGCTGCAAGTTCGCCTGTGTCTCTTGACAATTCCAGGGCCCGCTGGTAAGCGACCATCGCCATCAATCTTGCGGTTTTCTCCGAGCAGTACTTATCAGGTTTTCTTCCGAGAAACCGGTCCATTGCATTCGTACTGTACGGAACAACTGCGTCCAGCACCGTTGCAGAGCCACTGCCGTGCCGGAGTAATTCCCCAATAACCCCTGCCCCGCCGCCGGTTATTGCCAGAACGGCCCTGCATGGAGATTCGTGAATCTGGCGAATACGCTCAAGAAGCACACTGTTAAGCACATTGTTATTATCTTCAGCTGATTTATTTGCCATCTATCAGGTGGATACACTTAAAGAGATTATAAATATTATTATTCACACCAGCAAATCCTCAAGCCCGGCCTCTCTCACAATTTCAATCGCCCTCATCTGCTCCTCCGAAGTCAGCCCCCGTCCGATTTCCGGGTATTCCAGGGCCCGATAGCAGGGCCTGTACTGAAACATCAGATTAAATCTGACCTCCGGGATATGTTCCGCAACCCATTCGACAACCGGCCCTGTGCAACACTCCAGGTGCCCCGGAAGGACAAGGTGACGAAGCAGGATTTCCCCTGTTCCGCAGGCGAATTTGAAGTTTTCGTGCATGACCTCCAGATAGATTTTGACCTTTGAGTATTTCCGGGCGCATTCGTCATTTCCGTACTTGAAGTCCGCGAGGTAGACGTCCACAACGCCCTCAAGAAGTCCCCCAACCTCCCGGGAATGGTACATGTTCGAATTCCAGATCACAGGGGTATTTTCCGAAAGCTCCCTTACGACCCTGAGCACGGTATGCGGGTGGGGGGTCGGGGTTACGAAATTCACATTTTTCGCTCCCTCTCTCCGCCTGGCATCAATAATTTTTGCAAGGGCAACGGGCTCAATCGGGACTCCACAGTCCGGGCAGGTGGAGATTTCCCAGTTCTGGCAGTAGACGCAGGCAAAGACACAGCCTGAAAAAAAGATCGTGTGGGAAGGCACAAGTTCGGGCTCTTCCCCCATGTGCAGAAATTCGGAGGAATAGCGGGAAAGGTCAGTCAGCCTGCAAAAGCCCTTTTCTCCGGCTTTCCGGTTTATACGGCAGCGGCGCTCGCAGCAGTGGCAATCTTCTAAAATCCGGTCAAGAATTTCGATTTTAAGGTCAAGTAGGGAAGGCCTGGCTTCGGGAAGTTCCAGAAATACTTCAGTCAGAGACCTCAAACGGACTGAAGCGTCCGGGAAAGCCCCTGCTTTGAGAGCTTCGGTCTCAAGCTCATCCCGGAGTTTTCGGTACTTTTCAATTCCATCGGCATGAAGGT
>JAQVBP010000125.1:4115-6495 GCA_028690255.1 Methanosarcinaceae archaeon | reverse complement strand
TTAAACTCTACGGGGATTCTTTTCGTTATCTTAAAGAGGGCGGGAAGTTCGTTTCTCCTTACTTTCCAATAGCGGGCCAGAAACCTCGGAGCTTGCATAAGAAAATATTGAGCTGCATTACTTGAAAGATTTGTGGCATTTTATTCCGTGTCTTCCATGGTTTAAATGCACACCCCAACCGGCCTTCACCAGGAAACCTGGGAAAACTCAACCCTGCTAATGCAACCTGGGTGCTCAAAGTTTAATATAAAGCAGACAATATTAATATGGGGTTTTATCAAACAGGCGGGGAAAATGGCCACCATTGACGGTATAAGCATCGGTTTCTGGGATATTCTCACTCTTCTACTCGTGTTTTTCTTTCTCTACGCCGTCCTCTACCCGCAGTCGCAGCTCAAAAAAATCCGAATGCTGCGCCAGGCCCGCCTGAAAAAGATGGAAAAAACCCGGGGCTGCAAGGTGCTCACCATGATTCACAGGCGGGAAGCCATCTCCATGTTCGGGCTTCCGGCCTACCAGTTCATTGACGAGGAAGACGCCGAGCAAATCCTGCGAGGCATCCGGAAATTCCGGGACCGCCCCCTTGAGCTCCTCCTCCACACCTCCGGCGGCCAGCTTCATGCCAGCATCCAGATCGCCCGGGCCCTCAAAAATCACCCTCAAAAGACCAGGGTAATAATCCCTCACTACTCCATGTCAGGAGGCACCATGATAGCCCTGGCCGCCGACGAAATCGTAATGGACAAAAACGCCGTCCTCGGCCCAATCGATCCCCAGGTCGGAGACTTCATCCGGGGAATCTACCCGGCCGCCTCCTGGATCCACATCGAAGAGATGAAAAAAGAAAGAGCCGGGGATTTCACCCTTCTTATGAGCGACATCTCCAGAAAATCCCTCGAACTTACCCGGAAGGTGGCCTTTGAGCTCCTGAAAGGAAAGTTCGGGCCCGATAAAAAGAATGAAATTGTCGAAAAACTGGTCAGCGGGGAAATGATCCATATAACCCCGCTTTCCGCGGAGGAGGCAAAGGCCCTCGGACTCAACGTAAATACCGACTTTCCGGAAGATGTGCACGAGTTCATGAGACTTTTCAGGCCCGTGAAATCCAGCGTGGAATTCGTGGAGTGAAGGGGAAACTCCTTCTGAGTCCGTTTGTTTTGTTTTCTGAAACGACTCATGGACACGATCCGTTAATTAATAATCGGGAAAACAGTGGTAAAAATATGAAATATAAAATATTTCCTGTATTGCTTTTAGCCACGATCATTTTGATAGGGACACCTATGGTGTCAGCGGAACCCGGCTATTTGACAGCTTTCAATCAGCACTACGATACTGGAGACACAAAGCTTGATTCGTGTGCTACCTGTCACAAAGGCCCAAACGGGGGGTCCGTAAATAATGTCATTGGACTCATGAATAAGGGGGGTTAATATGAATAACCGAAACGATCTCAGCAGACTTTTGGCCCCGGAGATTTTAGCGTTCGTTTTGTCTTCATTTCCATTTTGCCCCACCCGGCCTCCTGCGTCGGCCGTTGAGAGCGCCGGTATTGGATACCGATTCAAAAAAAGGGCCGCACCCGGTTTAATTTGCATTCAAGAATCCGGGATGATTTGTGGATACGAATATTCAAAGGCCCGGCATACTCACCGGCCGCAGGCCGGGCTTTTCGTGACTGAAATGGAAAAACAGATCTCAAAAGCACAGACCGGTTTTTTGAATTGGAGAGGGGATGGTTACAAAGGCAATATATTGATGCGTTTTTGTTCATTCTGGCCGGCTGTTTTTAGCGTGTGCTCTGTCTTTATTTTCATTTCGCCCCGCCGCCCGGTCTCCTTCGTCGGGCGTTGAGAGCGCCGGTATTGGATACCGATTCAAAAAAGTCCGTATCTTTTCGTGATTAAATTTCTTTCTTAATCCGCGCGTCCTCCTCACTGAGCCCGCACCAGACGACTCTGTATCCCAGGTATTCAAGCACGGGATAATAAAGCCCCGAATCCAGCCCGAATTCCTCAAAGAGCCCGACGGCCCCGGCATAGCTGGCCAGTTTTTCAAGTCGCCGGTCAAGTTTCTCAAGCAGGCCCCGCTGAAGCACGAAGTCCTCAAGTAGCACATACTCTTCTGACCCGGCCAGTTTTTCCGAAAGTACAGCCCTGAGGCCCTCGGTCCAGACCCCTTTTTCCTCTGCAAGCCCTTCAAGCCCTATAAGCTCCCCGGAAAGCTCTATTTCCTCCCCCCGCAGTTTCTCCAGGTCTTCCGCAAACTTCTTTTCCTCATATTCCCGGAGAGCCTGCATAATTTCTCTGGCAGGAATTTTCTTATCGTAAAAAATAACGTTCCGGCCGGGAAAGTCCTTCTCGGAGCACCTCAGTTTTTT
>JAQVBP010000125.1:0-4015 GCA_028690255.1 Methanosarcinaceae archaeon | reverse complement strand
CCCTGATATCCTTTATGCAATATCCCGGCTTTCAGGCTCCAGCTCTCGCATTTCAGGAGAACGGGAAAGACCCTCGCAAAAGCATTTCCGTAACGTTCCGACATCCTGAAAAGAGAAGCAGGCCCGTCAAGATGCAGTTTTATTTCTTCATTTTCTTCATTTTCTTCTTTCTCTTCTTTCTCTTCTTTCTCTTCTTTCTCTTCTTTTTCTATTATTTCATTCGGATCTCCATTAGATTCCCAGGCTTCTCCAAGGGAATACATGAGCCCGGCCCGGACGACGGCCCAGAGCAGCTGCTGGTAATTCCCCCGGACCCGTAAGTCCATATCCACGGCCCGAAAGAGCAGGGTCTGGGTCAGGGAAATGTTGTAACGTTGCAGGAGCTCTTCCGGAGCCTGTGGCCGGAACTCTTTCAGGACCTGGTTTTCCTCAAGGTCGGCCCAGAGGGTTTTTTCAAATTCCGGAACGGATACCGAAAACATTGCCGAGGCCTCCTCCAGAGCCTCCTCCCTCTCTTCGGGTGTCGGAGCCATACCCCCGCAGGCCTCAAAAACCGCTTCCCTTGCGCTAGAGGGGGCCACGATTGAAACGGTCTCGACAACCGACCTCCGGATAAGGAGCTGGGAAAGCCCCCGGATGAAACGGAAGTTCATCTCCTCAAGGCCTTCCAGCTCGGCCAGGAGCTCCCCGTAGGGTTTTCCTACATGTCGTTCGAAGGTTTTGATCAAAAGTTCGGCCAGCTCAAGGGTTTCGGGGTCGAACTTTGCATAGGCCGGCCTGATCGTCCCCTTTGAGATCCTGGTCACCAGAAGGTCAGAGCTGAGCATTTGAATCCCCTCCGTTTGGATTTACCTGTTTCTCCTGTTCTTTCCTTCCTTTTTTTTCGCCCCTCTCCGAAAGGGCCTCTTTTCTCCGGCGGGCGGTCCCGGCCTCCGAGGTTTCGGCTGCTATCAGTTCGTAGAGTACGGCTTCCTTTCCCTCCTTCTTCCGGAGGATACGGCCCAGGCGCTGGACGTAGGCCCGCTTGCTCCCGGTCCCGCTCACGATTATCCCTACCCCGGCTTCGGGGACGTCTATTCCTTCATCGAGCACCTTCGAGGTTACGATCGCCCTGTAGGTCCCGTTTTTGAAACGTTCGAGGATGGAGTTTCTCTCCTTTGCGGGAGTCCGGTAGGTGACGGCCGGGATGAGAAATTGTTGGGAGATGCGGTGGACGAGGCGGTTGTGTTCCGTAAAAATAAAGATTCGGTCTCCGGTGTGTCTTTGCAGGAGTTCGGCCAGTTTTTTAAGTTTGGCCTCGCTGTTGAAGGCAAGGTCACGGGCGGCGTTTCTTGCGAGAAGGGCCTGCCGGGCGGCGGGGTCCCGGCCACTTTTCATGACGAGTTTTTGAAAGTCCTGCGGGCTCTGCATTCTCAGGCGGGTTTTTTTAAGGTAGGTGGTGAAGATTGAGTACTGTTCTTCATAAAGTTCCCGCTCATTTTCGGTAAGGGCAATCGGGATTCTTTCTATCCTGTAAGGAGCCAGATGTCCGCCCGCAAGTTCCGGGGCCGTTTTTTCATAGACCTTTCCTCCGAGCAAAGGGGAAAGGTTCTCGTGCAGGCCGTCTTCCCTTTCGTAGGTGGCAGTCAGGCCCATTCTCCGGGGGGCTGCGGAAAATTCGGCAATGGTCCTGTATCCGGAGGCCGGCAGGTGGTGGACTTCGTCAAAGATGAGAAGTCCGAAATGGTTTCCGAGGATTTCGGCGTGGATGTAGGCCGAGTCGTAAGTGGAAACGGTGATTGGTAATAGTTTTTTCTCCCCTCCCCCGAGTTTTCCGATTTCCATTCCGAAGGCTTTTGAGAGCTGGGCTTTCCACTGTTCAAGCAGGTCAAGAGTCGGGACGATCACAAGGGCCGGGGTGTTGCAATCGGCAATGGCTTTGATTCCCACAACGGTTTTGCCGCTTCCAGTGGGCAGGACAAGGACCCCCCATTTTTCGTTTGTTTCCCAGGCAGCGAGGGCTTCTTCCTGGTAGTCCCGCAGGGTTTTTCTGTCTTCGGTGATCAGGTAGGCGGCTTTCAGGTCCGGGCAGGGGAGTAGGTCCAGAACGGAGTCTTCAAACTCAAGCCCCGAATTCCCAAGGTAGTTTATGATCTCCCGGTAGTACATTCCCGGAGCCCTGAAAGCTTTGCTCCGTTCATCCCAGACAGCATGGGGACCCCCCCGGCAATTTCCCGAAATCAGAAGAGTCCCCTGCCTGAAAGTAAGTTTAATCATTGACCAGTAACATTCTGAATATGATATATAAATCACCCGAGTTGCACTACCCGAATTCCGTTTTGGGGTCACATAATATGGAAGAGAGCACCTGGATTGGATAACTATTCAAAAAAAGTCCTCATCCTATTGAATTTGCTATCTAAAAATCAGAGAGAGTGAATCAAAATACATAAAGATCCTACGTACTTCCCGGCCGCAGGCCGGGCTTTTCGTGACCAAAATGGGAAAGAGCGCCGGGATTGGATACCTATTCAAAAATGCTCATGATCAATGGCTCCCGGACCCGATCAAAAATAGAATTTAAGGATTATTTACCGGACGATCCTTCTGGCCTCAATATAATACCTTTTTTCATTTTCCTCTCCAAGGGAAAATGTCTTTTTTGGAAGAACACCTTTCTTTTTGATCAGAGAAAAGAATTCGCTCTTTTTTAAGGGGGGAAGGAAAAATCCAATGTTTCCTGGTTCTTTTCCGAGTTTTTCCACCATTTCAGGGTCATGTTCATATTCAACCGAATAAGCATCAATGACCTCATCGAGGGATTCAACTTCCAGGTCATGCCCGGGCTTATCGAAGACAAGGGTGCCGCGTCTGTCTTTTGTAACGAAGGTAACAGAGTGGCCGGAAGAAGAAGAAGAAGAAGAAGAAGTGGAAGGTGTGTCCTCAATTTTTGCATTGAATTTGTTGAGTAATTCCTCGGGGTCAACTCCTTTTACGACCCTGTGGATAGGTTCAAAGATAAGGCCGGGGTCATGGATGTTTACAAGCTCGACCAGAGCGTATCTCGCAGGATGGTCCTCCGGAACGCTTCCTTTAATCTGTTCCCAGAAACTCTTTGCCGTGGCAAGGCTGTGGTTACCGTCTCCGACAAGGAGGCTCCCGAGGGCCTCGACTTTAGTGATAATTTCCGCGATTGTTTCTTCATCGCTTATCTTATATCCCGTAACGTGCCCGCCCATTTCCATAAGTTCAAAATCGTAAACAGGCTCAGCCATTTTTTTGGATCTTTCAGAAATCTCGGAAATTTTGGGGAGAACGGAAAAAGCCGGGTCATCATACAGTATAAGGATGTGGGTAAGCTCTATTTCAGCAGCTTCCCGAATTTTAATTCTCGCCGGAAGCCTTTCCTTAATTGTCCTCTCGGTGGGACGGATAAATGAATCGGACCCGTCGTACTCGTAGTCTTCAAGGTCAACGGAAACTACCAGGCCGGTCCTTTCCCTGCCTGAAACGGCCCGCTTAACAAGAATAAAACAGGGTCCGTGGTCAACAAGAGCCTCTTTGCGATTACGCATGGCTTCATGTATGTTCTTTATCCTTTTTTCATCCAGAGGGAGATAGATCTCCGGGTAAATAAAATTCAAAGTAGAAGGAGTGTTTCCAACAAATTCTTCGACCCTTTTCCAGTATTTTTCATCCTGTGTATGCTGGTCACAGGCAATTACGGCCCACTTTTCCCAGTTGGCCACCGGAAGAAGAATGCGGGGAACATGTAGCGTCATAGTTAATGAAGAAAATAGATAAAGGATATAAAGATTTCTAAACTCCCGGTCAGGTATTAGTTTAGGTGAAACGTTTTTTAAATTCCTTCCACCTACATCATTAATATATATTAGAAATGATTATATGCCAGGTACAGGCATATCCGAAAACCACTCCCTTTTATAGAATGCAGCATAAAACCCCGAAGTCTTTAGCTTCGGGGATATAAGCATCCACTTTTCAATATTGGCTCAGTGCCAATAAAATAATATAT
>JAQVBP010000124.1 GCA_028690255.1 Methanosarcinaceae archaeon | reverse complement strand
CACCATCTTGAAAAGCCCGGAACACAAAAGGCTTTTCGCCATCTTCGGCCAAATATATTATATATGTTTTTCAAGATTACCGGGCTTTCAACGCCACGGACCGGTTTTGATAGGTCCGTTTCTCCACTTCAACCAGGGTCCTGACTTTTATGAATCAAAGCCAATTTTCGGCAATTGTTCAGTGATTTCGAGTTTCGAGTGGAGGGGATGTTGCTCTCACCGGTCGCGCAAGCGAGCGGCCTTTTCGTGATGAAAAAAAGAAAAGACTTGACTTCACAGAAATCCTGCCTTGAATACTGAAACCTGCTTTTTTGGGAGATATGCAACTCATTCTGAACATTTCTGCTTTTTTGGGAGATATGCAACTCATTCTGAACATTTTAATTATTAGAACTATTTCAATCCGGAATAATGCCACGGGCTTCTTCCACATCCTCCTTTATCGAAAACGTTACCCGAAAATCGTCCGGAAATAGCGAATTAGGTGGGAGTTCACCTTTGAGAATTGTGTTGCTAGAACCTTCTCAATACCATCGAGAGTCATATTGGCGAGAGTAGGTGAAATTATTCCGCCCAGTGGCGTTCTTTTGTCCGTCGGATAGAGCACCGTATCAAAGAAAAACCCGGCCTTCAGAATTTGGGGCATTCCTAAACGTCAAAAAGGGGGAATTCCTGAACGTCGTTGACACTGTGCAAAGTCGTTCCCATTCGGAATAAAGGCCATGCGGAATTACTGAAGTTATAAAAACAATATATGGAGATTAAAATATAAATCAATATCAACTTATATACTATTAAAATGTACCATGTGTGCTATAATACTATACGATTGAACTAATTTATATGACCCCTATAATTAAATTAAGAGGAAATAAATCTAAAAATAACTCCTCCAGTTGCACATATATACATAATTAACAAATGTCATGACTTACGCGATTAAAAGAAAAACAGTAACATGGGTCAAATGTTCACATGGATTAAGGGCATAAATTAAAAAAGAATCAAAAAACATATAGATCCTGATTAAGGATATTCGGATCTAACACACAAGCGGGAAGTTATAAAAAATGGAACGGGTTTCAACAGGCATAAAAGAATTGGACTCAAAACTGAGCGGAGGATACCCGGGAAATAGGGTAATACTGATAACAGGTGTTGCAGGGTCAGGCAAGACCATTTTCGGGATTCATTTCCTCTACCGGGCCTGTCAGGAAGGCAAAAAATGCGTATTAATCGCAACGGAAGAAACCCCTGAAGATATCCTCTACCAGGCCCGGATGCTCGGGCGCGACCTCGAACCTTATTATGAAAACGGGCAACTCCTGATTGAAAGAGTCTTTGAAAGCCGTTCGGAAAGGATAGAGGGGACCAGGTACGGCTTCAAATCCGAAGGCCTTGAGATCGAACTTCCTTACCTTGCGGACTTCGTTCCAGAAGGTACGGACTGCGTTGTTGTCGACAACATAGGGGTATTTACCATCCGCCTTTCAACCAGAAAACTCAGGGACGAATTTGACGGGCTGAGCTATATCCTTAAGAAAAAAGGATGTACGGCTCTTTATATAATGGATGAGGCATCTTACAACATGACTAACCAGCTTGCAGAGTATTCGGTCTATGGTTCAATCCGGCTTCTTGTTAAGGAAAATACCTATCTCGGAAAAATGGAACGCTATCTCTACATCCCAAAAATGCGCAGCACGCCGCTATCTCCCTACACAAGTGTTTTTGAAATAACTTCCGAAGGAATTAAAATGGATGGTTCCGGTGACTCCGAAATAATTGGATGAAGATTTATTGGAAAACATCCTGAGGGCAAAACCATTTCGATCTTTGATAATTAAGAAAAAAATCTCCCGGGTTCGGGAAGCTAATGAAGGAAATAAGTATGGATATAAAAAGAACTCCAAAAGTTCTGATTGTTGATGATATGCCACAAAATGTGGAACTAATGGAGGCATTCCTCGCAACCGAGCCCTATGAGCTTATCCGAGCCTGTGACGGAAAAGAAGCCCTCCAGCAAGTAAAATATGAAAATCCCGACATTGTCCTGCTTGATGTCATGATGCCTGTAATGGACGGCTTTGAAGTTTGCAGGATTCTTAAAAATGATATAAATACCCAGTTCATTCCGGTACTTATGCTTACGGCCCTTTCGGAACTTAACGATCGGATTAAGGGCATCGATGCCGGGGCTGATGATTTTTTAACAAAGCCTATAAACAGCATGGAACTCAAAACCCGTGTAAAATCCCTCCTGCGGGTAAAATGTCTTCACGACAGGCTTGTGATGGAAAAAAATGCCCTTGCGATCCAGAATAAGGTCCGGAGTATCCTGACGGCAATACTTCCTACCCTGCTCCAGTCCCTTCACCCCGAACAAAAAAAGATCATAATAAACCAGATGACAGGCATGGTTGAAAAAACCGTCCTTGAAATGTACCAGCTTGACGAAAAGGAACTGACCCTCTCCGAAGCCGGAAAAATCTGCGCGGACATAATGAACCAGCTCGGAGGAAGTTTCGTGGTCAGGGAAATCGAAGAAGGGTGCAGGGTCATCGGTACCTCCTGCCCCTGGGGCACGGAAGATGCCAGGAGAAATCCGATCCTCTGTACCCTAACGAGAAAAATATTTTCAAGTGTGATCTCAAAGCTGCCCGGAAAATGGGGGGTAGATACCGTTTCAACGATTGGAAACAGAGACGAGTGCTGTGATTTCAGGATTAAAAGGCTGTAAAATTAAAAATCCGGAACAGAGTGGGACCTGGAAAGCCCACAACCTTTTCACCAGCCCCTTAATATCAGGCTAACTCTTCTGGCCTGTTAATATGATTTTAGTACTGCGATTCCAACTGCACGACAAGGACACGCATTTAAGGTTGTTCTGGAGTTTCATCCGGTGGTTTTTTTAAAGGATTTTTTTAGGAAAAAGGCAGGGGTGACTACTCCCCCCACTTAAGTGAGGGGAATAGTCACGAGTACGGCAAATTAGCAGCCAATAGGCTGATTCCATGCTTTTTCGTGGTTTATTCTCTATTTTTGGAATCGATAAGTAGTTAGGACACGAGTAGTTAATTTAAGGTAAACAAAATCTATTAACCGATCCAAAGGATACAATTATATTATATCAATATATAGGACTGAGGCATACTATAAACATTTTTAAATACATTTTTTAAGGTAGGTCTTGATTGATGGAAAACTACGAGGCCAGGGCCCAAACCTTCGAGGAAGCCTTGCTTTCGGTTGACAGACTCGAAGCGCAAAACCTGATAAGCAAGGAACTGAAAACCTGTACTCCTTTTGAGATAATCGAAAAAATTATCGCTCCTGCCCTTGAAAATCTCGGGACAAAATGGGAAATGGGAGAAATTGCCCTTTCCCAGGAATACATGGCAGGCAAAATCTCCGAAGAACTTATGATAAAAATCCTCCCCGAAAACTCCCTTTCGAGGATAACCAGTCCCAGGCTCGGAATAACAACCCTTGGAGATTACCACCTGCTGGGGAAACGCATGGTAGCTTCGTTTCTCCGCACCGCAGGCTTCACACTTCTTGATTTCGGGCCCATAGAACCCGAAAAGCTTGTGGAACGCCTCAAAGAAGAGAAAATTGACATACTGCTTGTCTCAATCCTGATGCTTAACCTGACCTCAAAGGTCCGGAAACTCAGGACCCTGCTCGAAGAAGAAGGACTGGAGATGAAAATCATAGTGGGGGGGGCACCCTTCAAGTTTGACCCCCTGCTTTACAAAAACGTCGGGGCCGATGCCATGGTCCCTGACACTTCCGAACTTATAAGCACCATCAACAGATTAGCGGGGAAAAAAACGTGAAAACGGAAATGACTCCTATGGACCGGGTGCTTTCCACCCTTTCCTTCGAAGAACCTGACCGTGTACCTTTCTTTCTTTTGCTCACAACTCACGGGGCAAAGGAAACGGGGGTGTCCGTAAAAGAGTACTACAGCCGGCCCGAATATGTCGCAGAGGCCCAGCTTAAAATGCAAAAACGTTACGGACACGACTGCCTGTATTCCTTTTATTACGCTGCTCTGGAACTTGAGGCCTGGGGGGGAGAGGCCATATTTTACGAAGACGGACCGGCAAATGCCGGAAGGCCCATTATCGGCAATTTAGAGGAGATCGATGCCCTGGAGGCCCCTCAGGTCAGTGATTCTCCCGAACTCCTGAAGGTCCTGAAAACCACGGAAAGGCTGAAAGAAAAAGCAGGAGAGGAAATCCCCATTATAGGGGTTGTTATGTCTCCATTTTCCCTGCCGGTCATGCAGCTTGGCTTTGCCCCCTACCTTGATCTTATATATGAAGAACCCACTCACTTAAAAAAACTTAGGGGGGTTAACGAAAGCTTCTGCGTGGAATGGGCAAACGCCCAGCTCGAAGCCGGAGCAACGGCAATCTGCTACTTTGACCCGCTTGCCTCAAACACGATAATCCCGAGGGAAGTCTACCTGAAAACAGGTTTTGGGGTCTCAAAACACATCCATTCCCGGATTAAGGGCCCTTGCGTCACTCACCTGGCTTCCGGACGCTGCTTGCCAGTCCTTGCTGACCTTGCAAAAACAGGGACCTTGGGTGTAGGTGTAAGTATCCTCGAAGACCTCGGAGAAATCAAGGAAGCCTGCGGGAAGCAACTGGCGGTTCTAGGGAACCTGAACGCGATTGAGATGTGCAGATGGACCCCGGCCGAAGCTGAAGCTTCTGTCAGGGAGGCTATAGATAAAGCGGCTGCGGGTGGAGGTTATATTCTCTCGGACAATCACGGGGAAATCCCCTGGCAGGTTCCGGAGAGGGTGCTTATGGACATTGCAAAAGCTGTACGGAAATGGGGAACTTATCCCTGAAATGAGGTTTTTTATGAAGGAAAAACGTTGTCTTATTGTGCCGGAAACCCTTCGGGCTGAAACGGAAACCGTGCTTGAGGGACTTGAGGTAGAAAGGAAAAGGATGGGGGGAAAAGAGAGGCCACCCGTACTCCTGACCTTCCCCGGGAACTGTCCCGAATGGGGATCCCTGTTAGAACTGCTGGAAGAGAACTGTCCACCCGAAAACGTCCATATGGAATATCTTCTGCTCTGCGCAGAGAAAGGGCCTGAAGTCCCCGGCAAATACCGAAAACAGTTTCGGGTACACTGCTTTGAACACCTTGCAGGGGCATTTCTTGGCCCCACAACCTTAAGAAAAAAGCTGCAAGCCGGAACCTTTCTACTGCTTCCTGGCATGTTAGATGCCCTGCTTGAGGACAGAAAAAGAAACGTTGAAACGAAGGGCATGAAAGAAATTCTTGAAGCTCCGGCTGTCCTGCTGGTGGACACGGGGCTGGACCCGGAGATTGAAATAAAAATAAGGGCCTTTTCCGCCGTTTTTGGCATTTCCTGCGGAAGGGAAGAAATAAACCCTGATTTTTACAAACTCTTTCTCAAAACCCTGATTCTTTCCCTGGAGAATGAAAAACTCGAAAGATGGGGGCAGAAGGCAGCTGAAAAAAGCGCTTTTTATGCCGCGGCTTTTGAAATGCTCAGAGAATTGATGCATGCGGAAAATGAAAAAAAAGCTATAGAAGGTATTACCGAAGTCTTTAAAATGCTCTTTGCCCCTGGAAAACTCGTTTACTTTTCCGTAAAAGAAGGGAAGCTCTGGAAACAGGGAAATGTCCACGGGTATGAAGTGGAGTTTGCTCCGGAAAGAGGAGTTGAAAGGGAAATAGAAAAAAAAATAGAAAAGGAAATAGAAACAAAAATAGAAAAGGAAATAGAAAAGGAAATAGAAACAAAAATAGAAAAGGAAATAGAAACGGAGACTGAGAGCAAAACCCTGAAAACTTCCGAAACCACATTTCTGGAATCCGAAGCCAACTACCTTATAGAAGGGTCCGGAGATGGCTTTGCCCTGAAATTCCGGAATAACGGGGAAACTCTCGGAATAATAGAACTTCAGGAAATTTGTTACCCTCAGTACATCGAACAGTACCTGAGCCTTGCCCTGGACATTGCTACGATCTGCGGGCTTGTCATTTCCAATTCCCGCCGCTACTCCGAAATAAAGAACTCAAGGAAAATAATGGTGCAATATGCGGATGTTCTCAAGGTCATAAACAGAATCCTCAGGCACGATATAAACAACCAGTTGAACATGATCAACATGGCCCTGGAGCTCTACAGAGAAAAGCCCGATGAAAAGTATATCTCAATAGCTCTTAAGGCGGTTGTCCGGGGAGCAGGGATAATTCAGCAGATGGGTGAACTCGAAACCCTGGTCTCGAAAGGGGGGGAGCTGAACTCCTGTAATATAAAAGAGGTTGCTGAGGAGCTTATGAAAAATTATCCTGTCCGGACCCGGGTGGAAGGCGGGTGTCAGGCCCTTGTGGACGAGGCCTTCCCTTCTGTCCTGGACAATATAATAAGAAACGCTATAATCCACGGAAAAAGTGAACAGATAAATATCCTTATTGCGGGGGAAGAAAAGCACTGCGTAATTCGCATTGCGGACTACGGAACAGGCATCCCCGATGAAATAAAAACAAAAGTTTTTGAGGAAGGGTTCAAGTACGGGGATACCGGAAACACCGGCCTCGGACTCTACATAGTGAAAAAAGTAATTGATCGTTACGGAGGGAGCATTTCCGTTGAGGATAACCAGCCTCAGGGGACTGTTTTTGTTATAAAGCTGAAATGTGCCCGGCAGGACGAAGTCCGATAAATAAAAAAATCCGGCGCATTAAAAAATTAAAAAATATGCCGTAACTCACATTTCGATTTCTGGCATTTTTGTACAAATTCGTGGTACAAATGTGGTATTTAGTTGATTCCCTACCAATTAAATGACCAATATACAGGAATTATTTTCCCTATTGGCAGGGGGTCGAAATGTGGACCTTAATTCGAATAAGTAAGATTTTATCTAATACCGTTGACAATTTTTATCCCCGCCTGGGTGATGATATAGAGGGAATATTTAATTGGTACCGGTTTGTTGCGCATTTTCTGAATATAGAGATACTGTTTGGTCCTGCCGACACTGAGGTTTTCTTTTACGATTAATTTCATTGTACCGAAAACCATGGAACCCGGAAGCCCGTGGGTGAGGGTATAGGAGTCGTCATCCATGATAAAAAGGCTTGTACAGCCACTTTTCAGGAGGAGGATACTGATGGAACTGAATTTATCCGCAAATTCCCTTGCCTCATGATCAATGGCCATCATTCCGATGTTGTCGATGACCACCACATCAGCCCCGCTCGCGGTGGAGCTCAGGTACTCGATTATATCCGTATCAACAGCACAGAGGCCTTTGCCGAAGCGTGCGGTACTTTTGAGTTTATTTATCTTGTCTTCGAATATGTTATTGATGAGAAGCTGCCCGGAATCCACGAAAGGCCCGATGTCCATGCCCAGGTTTTTTGATTGGAGGCGCACGTCTTCCGTAAGTTCCCTGGTCAGAATAAGGACGCATTTTTTACCTTCCGCACAACTCCTGTGCAGGAAATGAAGCCCAAGAATGGTCTTTCCGGAACCTGGCGGGCCTGTTACCAGAATACTTTTTCCTTTCGGGTATCCGCCGTCGATCAGGGTGTCCAGTTCTTCTATTCCTGTTGATAAACTCTCCATTTTTTTACTCTCCTTATCAGGGCGTTTTTTATTACTCCCGACTCTCTACTCCCTACTCTATGAATCATCCCGTATAGTTTGTGAATTTATGATGAACTTGAGATTGGAAGTATGTGAACTACCCCCACCTGCCAGCCTTTGGCTGGCGCGAGGAAGGTGTCCTCTGCTGTCTGAGATGGATGAAGTCCTTCCCAAAATCGGGCAACATAAATTAGCTCATTCAACAGTGATAAAGGCAATGATTCTTAATTGTTTTGGATTCCCCGATAGCGTACTTTATGATATTATTCCCCCAATGTGACCCACGGATGGAGTTTGAGTAAGATTACTCTGGGTTCCAACGTACTCACCGGCCGCAGGCAAGGCTTTTTGTGAATGAAATGGAAAAACCCTGTTTTCAGATTCATTTCGAACAGGCCTGCCTCCTGCGTAGGTCGTTGAGAGCGTCAGGATCGAAAATCGAGTCAACAAAAAAAAGGCACTTCCTACTGAGTTCATTTTCAGAAAACGGGGATTGTTTCAATCTTCAAGTGTTGAATAGTTATTTACCGGATCTGATTTTCCATAGTAAAAACGGTAGGCAGTTATTATTTTTATTCAGTTCAAAAAACACTGCCCAAGCCCTTGCCTGAAGCATTGGAAACATACCCCGGAAAATATATTTAGCCGGCCCCCGGATTCAAAGGAAAAAAATCAAAAAAAAGACCCGGAGGACCCGGAAGTTCGATTTCACGCAAATGGTCAGGGGTTATGTCCGAAAGACAGGGGCCACTGGGGGGAAGGGGATTGGAAAAATGGAATTATAGAGTCATTCCAGAACAAAAATATAACCTCGTTTAATATATATTTGTACTATGTAAATATATTTTGAACTGTAATAAAAGTTTCCTTCGTTCGGGCAGACGGTACAATCGCCATACCTGTTGATTTTCGAATTTATAGAATGCAGCGTAAAACCCCTGAGTCTTTAGCTCAGGGGATATAAGCGTCCACTTTCCAATAAATGATTTTCAAAATGTTAATATATTAATAATGCATTTTAATCTTACTCACTTTTGCGATCGCACAAATTGGATATTTGTGGGATTTCCAGTGTAACTGGAAAATAGCCAAACAAAAGTGAACTATAAATTAATCACCGCCG
>JAQVBP010000123.1:7625-8961 GCA_028690255.1 Methanosarcinaceae archaeon | reverse complement strand
TTCTTATCAGAAATCTTTCTTATCAGAAATCTTTCTTATCAGAAATCCTTCTGCTCTTAATTTCAAAAAAAACCGAAAACCGGTCCCCTCTTGAAAAGTACGGGGAATTAGGCCGCGGTAAAAAGGTATCCAACATGTCAGAGATAAAAATTGACAGGGCTCTCTCATACATCGAAGGCAGCCAGCGCGTGTATGACGAGGCCTCTACCCTTGAAAATACGAAAGCCCAGTTAAAGAACATAGGCGTCACCCGGATTGCCGACATCACGAACCTGGACCGGATCGGGATTCCGGTCTTTTCTTCGATCCGACCGAGTGCGGCCGAGGGGGCGATCTCCATCTATTCGGGAAAAGGGAGCACCCCTGAAAGGGCCCGCATCTCGGCGATCATGGAAAGTTTCGAGCGCTGCCTTGCGGAAAGAGCGGGCACGAACGCAAATGTCAAAAGTGAAATATCCGCAACTATCCTGGCGGACTCCTATCCGACCCTCCGGGAAAATTGCAGGGCAGTTGATCCAAGAGACCTGCTTTTACCCGAGGGAAGCCAGCCGGACGCTCCTCAGGAGTGGGTCGAAGCCTACGATTTTCTGAAAGGAGAAGACGTCTTCGTAAGCGCAAGTGCGGTTTTTCATCCCTATAATGCCCCGGGGCAGTTCCTCAGCCCCTTCCGGAGCAACACGAACGGGCTTGCTTCCGGAAACGTACTCGAGGAAGCGGTCCTGCACGGGTTTCTGGAGGTTATTGAGAGGGACGTTATAAGCACGGCCCAGTTTAACAGGAACCTGGGAAAAGAGATCATACTCACGGAAGAGGACGGCTACCTTTACGCCCTTGCCCGGAAGTTCGAAGCCTCCGGAGTCACCCTGAAACTCTGGCTGGTCGAAAACGATATGGGAATCCCTACCGTGATTGCGGTCACGGACGATGCGAGGTTGAAAGACCCGGCCCTGCTGGTCATGGGGGCAGGCTCCCATCTCAAACCCGAAATTGCAATCTCCAGAGCCATTACGGAAGCCGCTCAGTCCAGGGTCGTCCAGATCCAGGGTGCAAGGGAGGACACGGCCCGGGAAGGTTTTATTCGGGACATAGGGTACGAACGCATGAAGCGCCTCAACAAATTCTGGTTCGAAGCCGGAGAGTCGGTATCCATATCCGAAATCCCGGACCTGTCCCGGAAAAGCCCGGCCGGGAACATCGATGCGGTGCTTGAGAAACTCGGCCGCGTTGCCGAAAGAGCTCTCGTCGTTGACCTTTCAAGAGAAGAAATCAAGGTGCCCGTTGTACGGGTAATTGTTCCGGGCTTCGAACTTTTCACAATAGACCAGGAACGGAAGGG
>JAQVBP010000123.1:0-7525 GCA_028690255.1 Methanosarcinaceae archaeon | reverse complement strand
TGAAAACGGAACTGAAAACGGAACTGAAAACGGAACTAATAATATAAATAAAAACAAAATAGAAAGGCCGTGGAAGAGAAGATGAAGGAAAAAGCAGTGGTCTTTGCCGGGACAAGTATCAGCCACGAGGAAGCCGGAAAAATCCTTGAGGCGGACTTCCGGCCTCCCGTTAAGAGGTTCCAGCTCGAAGAGGTTATACGGAAAGGGTATAAGGTCATAGGCATCATCGACGGCTTTTTCTTTGACAGGGCAGCCGTCGGGCACAGGGAAATCCTTGCCGCACTCGAGGCCGGGATAAAAGTGGTCGGAGGCGGCAGCATGGGGGCCCTCCGGGCCTCTGAGCTCGATTCTCACGGAATGGTTGGAGTCGGGAAAGTCTATGAATGGTACCGGGACGGGGTAATCGAATCCGATGACGAGGTCGCGGTCAGCACCAACCCCGACACTTTTGAGCCAATTTCCGTTCCCCTGGTCAATATGAGGGAAACTCTCAGGGCAGCCCTTGCCTCAGAGCTTCTCAGTGAAGAAGAACACGCTTTTCTCCTGGCCCTTGCAATCGAGACCTATTACCCGGACCGGAGTTATCTGGGGCTCGTAAAGACCGGGGTAAAAAAAGGACTGATCCCCGAAGATAAGGAAAAGGCCCTGCTTGATTTCTGTATCAGGCAGGAAGTCGATATAAAAAAGAAAGATGCGGTCCTGGTGCTCAAAACTGTTAAAAAATTGCTGGAAGGGGCCTGAAACCCGGCCTCACCGGATTGTGGGATTGTGTTTTATGGGAAGGTTAAAACCAAATTCACTTCCTTTTCCAGGTTCGGACTTGACCCATATATTCCCTCCATGAAGTTTCACAAAACTTTTGGCCAGGGCAAGCCCAAGCCCCGTTCCGTAATATTGTTTAGATAAAGAAGAATCAACCTGGACAAAAGGTAAAAACATTTTTTCTATATTTTCCTTATGTATCCCAATTCCAGTATCGATGATACTTATCTCTGCCATTTCTTTTCTTTTACAGGTTTTAATGGTGACCAGGCCGCCTTCAGGTGTGAATTTTATAGCATTGTCCAGAAGATTGCCGAGTATCTGTTTGAATTTTGTTTTATCTGCCCTTATATTTGCCAGGGCAGGGTCAAACATATCTTCAATCCGGATCTTTTTATTTGCTGCCAGAGGTAATACTGTTGTTTTTATCTCTTCAATAGTTTTTTTTATTGAGAAGTCTTCGTAAGAAAGGCTGGTATCTTTAGCTTCAATTCTGGATATGTCAAGTATATTATTGATGATTTCTAACAGATGATGCCCATTTTTTAGAATATTTTCTGCAGGCCTTGATTGTTTTTCATTAAGGTTGCCATAGCTCCCAGCTAACAAAATTTCTGAAAAGCCTATTATGGAATTGAGGGGGGTCCGCAGCTCATGGCTCATATTAGCTAAAAATTCGCTTTTTGCATGACTGGCCTCTTCTGCATACTTTTTTGCCTGAAGGAGGTTTTCCTCCATAAGCTGGCGTTCGGTAATGTCCCACATAATCCCCAGCAATATAGCATTATCATCTGAGCTCCCCCTAAAGATTACCTTATTAAAAATAGTTTGATGTACTGTACCGTCTGCGTAGCGGACAGGGACTTCAAAGATCTGGTTTCCTTTCTGTTTGATTAATTCCATATCCAGAGAAGGAAAAATTCCTTCCGCTCCTTCAGAACCACTACCCGAAGGTAAATTCCCAAAAATTTGTTTTTCCTTGGCTATTAAATGCTCAAAATTTTGCATAAAATCATAGGCTGATTTCCCAATAATCTCTTCTTTCTTTTTCCCCAGCAAACTTCCAAAAGCTTTGTTGCATCCGAGGTAATTTCCATTTCTATCCTTGTAGTATACCGGAGCAGGAATGGCATCAACCAGGTGTTGCAAAAAAAGGGTTTTTTCAGATTCCAGAGCATTTAGCTTTTTACTTTCTGTAGTGTCTTCTACAATGAAGGTTCCTCCTTCCAGAGCGTTTTCGGTATTATTTATTTTGTACATTACTCTTATCGGGGTAGTTTTATTCCCCGTGAAGGAAGTGTATTCCCCTTCCAGATAACCTTCTTTTTCCTGTCCCCAGGGATAAAAAACATTTTTTACCATATCCGTTGTTCCCAAAGTTTTAAGGTTTACTCCGATTATATCTTTTTTATTACTTCCCATTATATTTGCCAGATATTCATTACAAAGGGTAACTATCCCCTCCCGGTCAACCTGGAGAATTCCCACGGGAGCTTCGTTAACGAACAAACGGTATTTTCTTTCGGAATCCTGCAGAGCTGTCTCTATTTTTGTTCTTTTTGTGATGTCCCTTAAAGTCGAAAGTACAGCCTTCTTTCCCTCATAGTCTATCAAGCAATTACTGACCTCAAGCGGCATAATAGAACCGTCCTTGCAAAGCACTTCGGTTTCAAATAAAGAGTAGCCTCTGAGCTCCAGTGTTTTTAAAAGGACATTAAAGTTTCCGGGGCACCCCGAAAAGAGCAGGGCTTTAATCGAAGGCACCTTTAAGACTTCTTTTCTTGTATAGCCTACACGTTCAAAGGTGGTCTTATTTACTTCAAGTATCCTGCCTTTCAGGTCATAGATCACAATTGCGTCACTGAAATTGTCAAAAATATTCTTGAATTTTTTTTCAGAACGTTTCAACTTTTCAAACGTTTTTTTGTATTCTGTTACGTCCTGAACCATACCCCAGAAATATGCTTTATCTTCAATTCCGGTATTTCCTGCCCAGGATACCTCTCTTACCCAGCGTGTACCTCCGTTTCTGGTCAAGATCCTGTATTCCTTTTCAAAATAAATCGGGGTTTGTGCGCATATGTTAAGCCTGGTCTGATAATCATCTCTGTCTTCAGGCATTATGATATCAGTATACAACAGTTTTCCGGAAATGAAATCTTTTGGTTCATACCCGAATTGAGTAATATTTTCCGATACGAGCCTGACAGGAAGCCCGGGTTTGGCCTGCCACAAAAAAGCAATTATCGGGCTGTCTTTGCGGATCGATTTCAGTTCCTGAGTATATTCTTCAAGTCTGGTGTATCTTTCAGAGCACCAGTTCCTTAACAATTGATTAAAATTTATCCATTCCCCGTCTTTTTTGAATCTTATTTTTTCCCCGGATTCAATAATCTCAAGGATTTCCCGTGCAGAAAATGCTTCCCAGGGGCAGACGAATAAAAAAGAGATATTTTTTCCACTGAAAAAGTCATTAAGGTTTTTTTTGAAATTATGGAGATATGGCAGCATTGGAACAGAGGCTTTTTTTAAATCAAGAACCAGTCTCAGTCTACCAGTATCCCGAGAAAGAATATTCCAATATTTTTCATATATCAAATTAAGTATGGTGGTGGGGTACAGATACTCCTCAAATTCACCGGAACTTAGTTCTATACTCAGAACCTGAGTTGAGATGTCGGAGTCGTATAGGTCGATTTCCACATCAATAAATTTTTCTTTTATCTTTTTAATGTTCAGAGGGTCGAAAAAGGTAATCCAAACACAACGTTCATCCTGTTCAATTCCATCTCTAAAGTATGCTTCAAGTAATTCGATTTTTTCTTCCGGACCGTTGTAAATAAAAGTAATGGTTTTTGCTGGGAATTCATCAGACAGAGACTTAAAACCAGTTTCATTGTTTGGTAATTGAATCGTTATATCCCCTCTGGCATTTCTGATAAATTATTGTTATATTTGTACCTGTATGTGTTTTGCAGTTAAAATTAAATTTTCGACTTTACCTTAAATTGAAAAAATATCAAAATAGCAGATTCAAATTTAGATAACTTATTTCAGTGAATTTAATTATCTACTTCTTTTTATTTAGTCTGTCTTGTGTTATTATACCCTGGAAGTCGGTTGACTTGGCTGTAGCAAAAAACGAAAAAACACATGGAATTTTTTGAATGCCCGCGCAAAAAAAAATGAAAGTACAGGTACTTTCATATCAAAGAAGGTAAGATTACTACTGCGATTCCAAATTATGTTTACAAATTCACAAATTTGGATTATTAACTCGGCCCGATGGTCAACGTAAAGAATCACAGATGGACAAGAATAAACACGGATTTAAGCCATCCGTGTTTATCCGTGATTTTATTTTCTAATTTGGTATCTGACTGTATCATCAACCGAATACTATAGACCCCAATTGTTTTTAACGCTTTATAATGTAGAGCCTGATTATGTAGAGGCCCACAAGCAGGACAAAGAAGTTATAGACGGCCTTGAAAATGGGGATGTACTGATACTCAAACCAGACCTGGATTATCCGCTCGATTGAAAAATAGAGCTGGAAGGTCGCCATCAGCAAAATCAGCATGGCGATCAGTAAAATCCCCGATTTGAAGTTATTTTCAAGCCCCTGATTCTTTTCTTTCTGTTTTTTTTCCTGACCGGTACTTTCGATCTCATTCATTCTGACCGCCTCCTCTCCTCCCGTTGCCTTCTCCACTTCTTCTTCTGCCTTCTCCACTTCTTCCTCTGTTTTCTTCACTCCTTCCCTCCCCGGTTCGCCTTCCGTAGCTTCCCGCAAGGAAGAGGAAAAACACGGCACAGAAAATTCCGAATCCCGGCATGGCTTCTTCCCCCAAAGATTCTTCCTTGGGCATTGCAAAATCCTCGTCTCTCTCGAACTCCCCGGTTTCGATTTCCCGGACCGCAGTTGGCTTTTCGTCCTTAAGCTCGATCTCGGGGCTCAGCCGGATATGGCCTTCCCCGCGTTTGACAATGGTGTTGTTGTTCCAGACAAGGACTTCGACAAGGTAGTTGTACTGGTCGGGAATGGTCAGGTTTACACTCCGTATGACGGTTGTCTGGGACTCGATTTTTCCGGTTTTTGTCCAGACCTTGTCGGCCAGGAGGCCGGCGTCGAGTTCCCGGGCCTTGACAAGCATACGGTAGTCCGAACTTATAGCCCTGCCCTCGTTTGTCAGGTAGATATCGCTTTCAATGAGGACTTTCCCGTCTTTTACTCCCCGCACTATAAAATCCATTTCAGGAATCCCTATCCCTATTTCCTGGACGTCGGCCGGGAGGGCTTCGAGGGAATAAACCTTGATTTCTCCACTGCTTTTCCGGGTTTTTTCTTCAAAAAGGACGACCTGTAGTTCATAGCTCCCGGTTTTCGGAAGGCTCAGGGCCTGGCTTACGGCTCTGGTTTCCCTTTTCTCAAAGCCCCCGAGCTCCAGTTCCTTTTGCTCCACAAGCAGGCCGCTTTCCAGGCTATAGGCTTTCAGGAGCAGGGAAGTGTTTTTACCGGCAGGAGACCCCCTGTCTTTTTCAATATATGTCGTGACATTCAGGTCTACAAAAGCGGCCCCCGTCCTCTCTGCCGAGATGTCCATGTCTGTGATGTCATAGTAGCTTTCTTCCTCAAAACTCCGGACACAGCCGCTGCTTATTGAGCAGGCAAGGATCACGGATATTAATATAATAATCTTGATGGGTCGTATTCTCTGGCTTCCCAAAAAAATTCCTCTATTTTTTATTGAAAGAGGATCTATTTGTCGCTTTTGTCGGGGTTAATGTGCCATCTCATATCTTTTTTTAAATAAATGAAATTATTAATATGGATGAATATATAGTTACAATGGAGCTGTGACCGGAAAGGGGGTTATGAAACGGAAAACAGTTTTTACAGGAAAATTTTGATTGCTACCGATGGGTCGGATGGAGCCGGAGCCGCAACCGGGGCAGGTATAGAAATAGCCCGTCTGAGCGGGGCAAAGGTCTACGCGGTCTACGCTATAGACACTGGCGCATATCTTTCGATTCCGAAGGATATTAACTGGGAAGAAACGATGTACGGACAATTTGAAAAATACGGGAAGGAAGCGGTCGCTTCTGTGGAAAAAGCTGCAAAAGCCGCGGGGCTGGAAGTGGAAGCCGTCCTCCTGAAAGGGCACCCTGCGGAAGAGCTCATAGACTTTGCGAAAAAAGAAAGGATCGACCTGATAGTCCTCGGCTCGCACGGAAAAAGCGGGATTGAGCGTTTCCTGCTGGGAAGTGTCTCCGAAAAGGTGATCCGGAATTCAAAGGTGTCGGTGCTGCTGGTCAGGGGCAGAGAAGAAACCTGAACTTTGAAAATCATTTCGATCCGGATAAGAGCTGGATGAAAATTAGGGGAGGGTACAGAAATGTTGAAAGAAAAGATGGTCGAAGCTCTGAATTTACAGTTGAACAGGGAAATCTATTCCGCTTACCTCTACCTGGCAATGTCGGCCCACTGTTCTTATAAGGGTCTTACAGGCTTTGCTAACTGGTTCAAGGTGCAGTACGGGGAAGAAATAGAACACGCGGAAAAATTCTACAGCTACCTGATTGAACAGGGGGCGAGGGTAGAGCTTGAAGCTATAGAAAAACCGCCCATGAAGTTCGGGGAACCTCTTGAAATGTTTGAAAAGACCCTCGGACATGAGCAATTTATCACCCGTTCGATCAAAGACCTGCTTGAACTTGCGGTTGTGGAAAAGGACTACGCTACCAGCATTTTCCTCCAGTGGTTTATTAAAGAACAGGTCGAGGAAGAAGCAAACGACAACGAGATCATCGCCAAATTAAAACTTGCCGGAGAAGACGGGGCCGGCCTGCTCGTTGTTGACAGCGAACTCGGGAAACGGGGCCATTGACCCTGAGGTTCTGAAAATTCAGGAATTTGAGCGCTTTAGAGAATATAATTTTTCTCTAAATGTTTCTTTTTTTAAGTTTCTTTTTCTCTTTTGCTGACCCCCGGGTTCCGGCAAAGCTCTACATTGCATCATACCGGGATTCAAAAGCTGAAGCCCCATCACATAAAAATCATGTCACTAAAATAATATCTGTTGAATAATAACAATAACATGGGGTCAATACATTTTTATGTAGTGGTATTAAACTTACTAAATCACTTGATTTTTGAACTGAGTTTGTAGATCCGCTTGATAATAATATAAGCAAAAAGGAGGAATATCTCCTGAAGAATAAAATTTGGATTGTTTTGATAGTTGCTATATCCTCTGCAACTTTCTTATTTTTCCTTCACGATCTTGCTGATGGTTCCGATAATCTTTCAGTGGATAATAACTGTGGCGAAATTGGCAGAAGAGATGGAATGGAAGTACTACGTGAAATATCCGAGAATGATAGTGATTTTCAAAATCTGACTAAAGGAAATTATGCAACTTCAGTTGCCGTCTTCAATGAGACAGGAGAATCTGTAAGATATATTCGGATTAATGGATGGTATATTTACGAAGCAACTATAAAGATGCAAAACGGTACGTTAAAATCCATTGAAACAGAGGGGTCCCTGGAGGATATCTACAGAGAGGCTGATTCCCTGAATGGATCTGTAATATCCACTCATGGGCAAATCACCGGTGGAGAATTCTACATGGTAACTATAGATACACCGAACGAAACAGTGAAGTCTATTGAAAAAGTAAATGAGTTGCCTGAATGGGGTGTTGTGGATGAAGTATGGGTTGCGGATAAAGAAGCTGATAAAGAAGCTGATAAAGAA
>JAQVBP010000122.1 GCA_028690255.1 Methanosarcinaceae archaeon | reverse complement strand
AATCAAAAATATTACTCTCAAATCAAGGATACAAATCATGTCTGACAATACATCATCCATCGTTTCCAAAGTGTGGAGCTTCTGCAACGTCCTGAGGGACGGGGGAGTGAGCTACGGAGATTATCTGGAACAGTTGACCTATCTTATCTTTCTGAAAATGGCCGAGGAGTACAGGAGGCCGCCTTATAACAGGGATATTGGGATTCCGGAGGAGTATACCTGGGACGTGTTGAAGGAAAAGCGCGGGGCCGAGCTTGATACCAGGTACAGGAACCTGCTTGAGGAACTCGGGAAAAAGCCGGGGATGCTCGGGCAGATTTTTCTCAAGGCCCAGAACAAGATAAGCGATCCGGCCATGCTGTACAAGGTCATTGATATGATCGACCGGGAAAGCTGGGTCATGATGGGAGTGGATACGAAGGGCGAGATTTACGAGGGGCTCCTGCAGCGGAATGCGGAAGATACGAAAAGCGGAGCCGGCCAGTATTTCACCCCGAGGCCCCTTATCAGGGCAATGGTGGAGTGCCTGAGGCCTGAACTCATGAAGACAATCGGAGATCCCTGCTGCGGGACCGGGGGGTTCTTTCTGGCAGCTTACGACTTCCTCACCTCAAAGCACAGGCCGGACCGGGACCAGAGCCGTTTTTTGAAAAACAAAACCTTCGGGGGAAACGAAATCGTTGCGGGAACCCGACGGCTGGCTTTGATGAACATGTTTTTGCACAACATCGGGGAAATCGACGGGGAGCCCATGATCTCCAATTCCGATGCTCTCATAGCCGATCCCGGGTACCGTTACGATTACATCCTTACCAATCCGCCTTTCGGAAAGAAGAGCAGCATGACCTTCACCAATGAAGACGGCGAGCAGAAAAAAGAAGACCTTACCTACAACCGGCAGGACTTCTGGACCGGCACAAGCAACAAGCAGCTCAACTTTGTGCAGCACATCCATACGATCCTTAAAACCGGAGGGCAGGCCGCAGTTGTATTGCCGGATAACGTTTTGTTCGAAGGGGGAGCCGGGGAAACCGTCCGCAAGAAACTGCTTGAAACCACCGATCTGCACACAATCCTGCGTCTGCCGACCGGGATCTTCTATGCGAACGGGGTAAAGGCAAACGTGCTTTTCTTTGAGGCAAAACCCGCGGCCAGAGAGCCCTGGACAAAGGAAATCTGGATCTACGACTACCGCACCAACGTGCACCATACCCTGAAAAAGAATTCACTGAAATTTTCAGACCTGGAAGCCTTCATCAGGTGCTATTCCCCCGGGGCCCGCCAGAGCCGCAAAGAGACCTGGAGCGAGGAAACTCCGGAGGGCCGGTTCCGGAAATTCAGCTACGAGGAAATTCTGGCCAGGGACAAGACGAACCTGGACATCTTCTGGCTCAAAGACGAAAGCCTGGCTGACCTGGACAACCTTCCGGACCCCGATGTGCTTGCAAATGAAATCATCGAAAATATGGAGGCCTCTCTGGAAAGTTTCAGGGAGATCATGATTACAATTAACGGAAACGGAAACGAAAACGGGGACGAAAACGGGAACGAAAATTAAATAGGCCTGTCTGCTTATGCAGACCCTTTTTCTTTTTGACGTATGATTTAAATACAGCTAGTTTTGAATAAAAACAGTTTTGGGAACAGCAATGCCAGTCTATGAAAATACAAAGTTGATCCTTGAAGGGATTGGAAGCACAACCCTGGTTTGTGTCACCAAAACGATTGAACCGGAAAGGATAAACGAAGCCATTCGGGCCGGAGCTCGTATCATCGGAGAGAACCGGGTCCGGGAATATGAGGACAAGTGTAAGGATATACTGCCCTGTGAGACCCACCTTATAGGCCATCTACAGACAAATAAAGTCAAAAAAGCCGTGCATCTCTTTGATGTTATTCAGTCAGTTGACTCCCTGAAGGTAATAAGGAATATTAACGAGAAAGCCGGGGCTATTGACAAAGTACAGAAAGTCTTTCTTCAGGTTAACATAGGCAACGAGCCACAAAAATACGGATTCGGACCGGATGAGATAAAAAAGGTAATAACAGAGGTCCGCTCTCTTGGGAATGTCCGGGTAGAAGGCCTCATGTGCATCCCTCCTTTTGTACCCCCCGAACAAACCCGTTCCTATTTCAGGAAGATGAAGACCCTTTTTGATGAAATGAAGCAGGAAAACCGGGACAACATCGATATCCGGGAACTATCAATGGGCATGTCCAATGACTACGGGATTGCCATCGAGGAAGGAGCCACGATGGTGCGTGTGGGTTCTGCCATATTCGGGGAGAGAGAGTACTGAATATCGAAAATACACAGGTATATTTTATATTATGTATATTATTAGTTTTTATTTTTAAGCCGTGTATAAAAAGCAAAGGCCCACCCTATCCCTTAAGTTTTAAAGAACAGGAAACTCGGGCAAAGGCTTTAGAGAGATAGTTCACAACCAATCCGGGAATTCCCAGACCCCGAAAACGCCGGAGGTAAAAAATGATAATCCTTGATAACCCATACGTTTCTGACTTTTTGAGAGATGCTGCTGCCGGGATACAGGCCCCTGTTTTGAGAAACGAAATGTCTTCCGGCCTGAAACCGGATAAAGCCCTGAACCTCTTTGATGAGGCTGAATTTATAGAGCTTGCGAAAGAAAAGGGGGTCTGCAAGCTTTACACCAATTCGGAAAACTCCATTGACTGGATTTCCGAAAACCTGGGCTTCACCGGCCTTCCGGAAAAGATCGAGCTTTTCAAAAACAAGGTCAGATTCAGAGAACTTCTGGAAAGGATATACCCGGACTTTCAGTACCGGGAAGTAAAATTCGGGGAGCTGGACAAAATCCGGATCGAGGAACTGAAAAAGCCCTTTATAATAAAGCCCGCGGTCGGGTTTTTCAGCTTCGGGGTACATAAGATCTCGGAAAACGAAGAATGGGCCAGGGTCCTGAAAATTATAAAGGCTGAGGTTGAGATACTAAAGGGAATTTATCCGGTGCAGGTCCTTGATGTGGGCAGGTTCCTTATCGAGGAATGTATCGAAGGGGAGGAATTTGCGGTTGACGCTTACTACAACGGTAAGGGAAAGCCTGTTATCCTCAACGTCCTCAAGCATATCTTTTCCTCGGCCACCGATGTCAGCGACAGGGTTTACTTTACTTCAAAAGAGGTTATAGAAACATACAGGGAGTCCATTGAAGACCTTTTGAAGGAAATCGGGAAACTGGCCGACCTGAGGGATTTTCCTTTCCACATAGAACTGAGGATTGGAATGGACCGGAAAATCCAGCCAATCGAACTTAACCCCATGCGGTTTGCGGGCTGGTGCACAACGGATATCGCCCATTTTGCTTACGGGATAAATACTTACAAATATTTCCTTGAAGGGCTTGAACCTGACTGGAACAGGCTTCTCGAAGAAAAGGACGGGAAGAACTACTGCCTTATCGTGCTGGACAAAGGCGGAGACCTTGCATCAAAAGGCGTGAAAGGCTTTGATTACGAAAAACTGCTTGAGGATTTTGAAAGGCCTCTTGAACTCAGGAAAACGGACCATGAAAAGTATAAGGTCTTCGGGTTTCTGTTTACGGAAACTCCTGTGGAAAAATGGGGGGAAATCGAGAGGATTCTTAAATCGGATCTGAAGGAATATGTGATAGAATAAGGAAGCCCATCCTCCCGTTTACCTGCCCCGGCTTAAAAAGAAGGACGCTGTTAACGACCTTCGATTACGTAAGTGCCGGCCCCCATATCACGGAGGCCGGGCTTTTCAAGAATGACGGGGAACGAATGCATACTTTTTCACCGCCGGTTTTGAGCGGAATTGAAGATTTCAGCACCTGCTGCAGGATTTCTGTGAAATCAAGTTTTTTTATGCGTGTCATTACGAAAAGGCCGCTCGCTTACGCGACCGGGGAGAAAGCCGTCTACCCCACTCGAAATCAATGAACAATTGCCGAAAATTGGGTTTGATTCGTAAAAATGAAGACCTGGCTAAAGTTGAGACGTGTAAATATCAAATCCGACCTACGGTATTGAAAGCCAGGCAACCTGAGAACATGATAAATATATTTTGGAGATTTTGGTGAACAGTTTTTAAGTCGCCTGACCAGGTTTATTGAGCACGGTATATTGAGATCGGTTTATTGTTTTTCCGGAGCCGGGCCGGTTGCCGGTGGTCAGAAAAAAGGTTCTTAACGGCCGCTTAAATTCGAATTCCAGTCCGCCACCGTGTGAAGAAAGCCGGGATTGGTGACGGCTCCCGCCATTAAAATGGCAGGCATCCAGGGAATTTCAACCCACGTCATACCGCCCTATGGCGATTTAGTCTTGTCTCGCCAACAACGTTTCAAGTTTTACGTATAGGACTTTCCGATACAACTTCTTACTTGAAATTCAGAGCAAAGTCTGATTGGCCTACTTAAGCCTATTATGCTTCCGGTAGCAAAAATCAGACTATTATAATATGGCGTGTATATTTAAAATCTTTATTATTGGATGGTATTTTGGGAAGTCTACGGCTGTATCCTACCATTGAAATGGCGGGGATTAGCCTGTATTTGACCTAAAGTTCACAGGCATTCTGTCTGACGGGTCGTGAACTACCGCTCGGCTAAAGACCGACTGACTTCCTGCTTCATACCCCGGAGCAACCTCCACCAGTCCACAGGCTCTTCCCGCCGTTCCGGCGGTGATTAATTTATAGTTCACTTTTGTTTGGCTATTTTCCAGTTACACTGGAAATCCCACAAATATCCAATTTGTGCGATCGCAAAAGTGAGTAAGATTAAAATGCATTATTAATATATTAACGTTTTAAAATTAAACCGTTTATTGGAAGGCGGACGCTTATATCCCCTGAGCTAAAGACTCAGAGGTTTTACGCTGCGTTATATAAAAAAGAGAGATGAAATGCTTAACAATATCTGCTTACATCACATAGCCGTAGTTAAAGGCCTGTTTTCATTGCGGGTCATTTGTTAATAAGCAGGAAGTGTTGATTTATATGGCTGAAAGACAGGTCGAATGTGTTATCATCGAAATTCCGAAAGGAAGCCGGAACAAATATGAGTACGATAAAGTAAACAAAGTAATCAAATTCGACAGAATGCTTTTTTCTTCAATGGTCTACCCCTGTGAGTATGGTTTTTTTCCCGATACTCTGGCCCTTGACGGGGACCCTCTGGATGCCATGGTTTTAACCTGGGAACCTACATTTCCGGGCTGTATAATAGATGTACATCCTGTTGCGTTGTTTGACATGGAAGACGATAAAGGAAGAGATGAAAAGATACTCTGCGTTCCGAAAAATGACCCATTGTGGAATTATATAGAAAAAATAGAACAGGTTCCTCCTCACCTGTTAAAGGAAATCACTCACTTCTTTGGAACCTATAAGAACTTAGAGCACAAACACGTGGAGATATTTGGTTGGAAAGGGCTCGATACAGCGATCAGGACGCTCCGGGAAGCCAAATCCCGACATCTTGAGCAAAATAAGTAATTTAATCAGTCAACTACCCCATTCTGAAATAGTCTGGGGTTTTGACATATTATGTACTATTTTTTATATGAGCAGTTATGCTGCTTTAATTAGGTTGGGGGAGTGATAAGATGGATGATAAAAAACCTATCATCAGACTGTATTTCGCCAAAATCAAGGAAGCATTTTATAACCTATCTGAAGAGGAAAAGTCTGAGTTCATGCGTAAGGACCGCGAGCAAATGGACAAACTCGGGATGAAACTCATGATGACGATTGACTGTCGCTGGTCCAACGAAGAGTGGGATTTTGTTGGGGTTGAGGAATGGCCAACCATAGAAGCTCTTGAGAAGCGTGCCAAATTCGAAAAAGAAGAACTGGAAACATTCAGGTATGTTGAATCGAAGACTTATTTGGGAACTCTTGAAATTGGTGAATACGGTAAAGAATAAAACCTGAGGCAATGGAGACCTGGACCGGTTCCAGAGCGTCTAATATTCCTCAAAGAATTCATTGAGTTATTGAAGCGGGAAAGATAAAATCGGTCATTGATAGACGCTATCCATTGGAACAGATTGCTGAGGCTCACGGGTATATCGAAAAAGGGCACAAAATGGGAAATGTAGACATAAATAGAGGACATAATGATAAAACCTAATAAGTCAGAGGGGGGACTGAAATGAAAAACCGTATCGCCGATATATCACAAAGAAAAGCTGCAATGGTCGCGGGGTTTGGGCTTCTGCTCATGACCGTATTCGCTCTTTTCGCTGATTTTTTTGTTCTTCCGGGGCTTATTGTGCCTGGAGATGCCACAGAAACGGCAAACAACATTATGGCTGCCGAGGGACTATTCCGCATGGCTATTTGTAGCTTTCTGATCGTGATTATTCTTGATGTGCTGGTGGCCTGGGCCTTTTATGTTTTACTCAAACCGGTAAACAAGAGTCTCTCGTTGCTTATGGCGTGGTTCAGGCTGGTGTATGCCGTAATTTTAGCATTCAGTCTGGTTTTTCTTGTTATTGTTTTGCTACTTTTAAGTGGGGCTGACTACCTGACAGTATTTGAAACAGATCAGTTACATGCTCAGGTGATGCTATCTCTCAATGTGTTTAGTGATGGATGGGCCATCGGACTGGTATTTTTTGGCCTTCATCTGGCGCTCCTCGGTTATTTGGTTTTCAAATCAGACTACATTCCCGGAATTCTAGGCGTCCTGTTGGTAGTTGCAGGTTTAAGCTATCTAATTGATAATTTTGCAATTCTTCTTTTACCCGACTACGATGCGACAATTTACCTGGTTACGGGTTGGGGGGAGTTGTTATTTGTTTTCTGGCTTTTGTTTAAAGGAGGGAAAATACCCGACATGAATTACTGAAATTGCA
This sequence comes from Methanosarcinaceae archaeon, assembly GCA_028690255.1. Taxonomy (GTDB): domain Archaea; phylum Halobacteriota; class Methanosarcinia; order Methanosarcinales; family Methanosarcinaceae; genus JAQVBP01. The sequence goes on along the minus strand of JAQVBP010000122.1, from coordinate 2,114 downwards.
TTACAGTATTTGACAAAAAACCAGAGAAGAAAAAAGAATCCTAAAGCTAGAAAAACACCATCTGAAGAATCAAAAAAATCAGAAATGTCGTAAAAAAAGCTGAAAAGAAGTGAGTGGGCCCGCTGAGATTCGAACTCAGGACCTCCGCTGTGTGAAGGTTCTTCACATCGAATTACTTTTTTTTATTCTTCATTAAGAGTACAAACACAATTTTGAGCTCATTGAAGTGAAACTCTAAAAAAAGTACTATCCTTCTATTGCTTTTCTATGTATGTTGGGAAATCGGATATGTTAACTAAATGATCCGGTGACCCGGAAAACAGGATACAAAAAATACTTTCTCACATAAAAAACTATTTATATATTTAAAAGTGTAACAAAGTTTGTTAAAGTGAACCATGAAAACCTGTCCAGAGAAATAAACATGAACGAAACCACATTTATGGGCGAAGCCCAACCGACGCCTGAGGCAGCCACGGCAGTAGCTGCTGAGTATCCTGGAATACGCTCCAATCTTTTCAAGGCGATCGGGCCAGGCATTTTAGTAGCTTGTTCTGCTATTGGAGGGTCACACCTGGTCTGGTCGACACAGGCCGGGGCACAATACGGCTGGAGCTTGCTCGGTTTGATCCTGTTAGCTAATTTACTGAAGTTCCCGTTTTTTCTATATGGCCAGCGCTATACGGCCGCCACAGGTGAAAGTCTCCTTGCCGGGTATAAGCGGCAGGGGGTTGCCTATGTATATATTTTCCTGGCCATCAATATCCTGACCGGAATCATCAATACAGCCGGGGTAGCCATGCTCAGCGGTGTGCTGTTTGCAGGCTACGGATTTGATGGCGGCCGGGTTCCCGCTTTCACAGTTGGAATTCTTGTGATTTGTGCTGCGGTCATTCTTTTGGGACATTACAAACTGCTGGATAAAATCTCTAAAATAGTGGTTGCCCTGCTAAGCTTAAGTACGTTAGTAGCTCTGGGCCTGGCGTTTGCCCACGGTCCGGTTGCACCTCCTGGCTTTACCGGGCCCAGCGCCTGGACCTGGCAGGCTTTCCCGTTTTTGGTGATGCTGCTTGGCTGGATGCCGGCGCCGGTGGACCTTTCCGCCTGGTCAAGCCTGTGGATGTTCAGCCGTGAGGAAGAAACCGGTCACTTCGCTACGCCCCGGGAATCTTCCATTGACTTTTATCTGGGATATGTCATGGCCGTGGTCATGGCCGTGGTTTTTGTGGCGCTCGGCAAACTGATTATGTACGGTTCAGGCCAGGAGCTTGTCACCGGAGGCACCGGCTTTAGCCAGCAGCTGGTCAGTCTGTACTCGGCCAATATTGGTGAATGGTCAAAGCCCCTTATTTTGACTGCAGCCTTTTCCGCCATGTTCAGCACCACCATGACCTGCGTCGATGGTTATCCGCGCTCTCTGGCGGCGAGCTTTACGTTGCTCAGCGACAGCCTTGCCATGCGCTTCAAGCAGATCTTCCGGCTCAGTATTGTGCTGTCGGTGCTTGCAGCCTGCATAATCGTGCTGTACTTCGTCCAGAACCTGCTGCAACTGTTGAGCTTTGCTGCCATTGTCAGCTTTGTCACCTCACCGATTCTTGCCTACATTAACTACCGGGTGATGAACGGCAGCAACGTGCCGGTCGAAGAACGTCCGGGGCTGTTTCTCAAGTTGTTGAGTCTGGCAGGGTTGCTGTTTTTCCTGCTGATGACCGCCGGATTTGTCTACGTGACATTTATCCGGGTCTGAAGGCCGCCAGATTCTTCAAAAAGATGAGGGCAAATAAGTGAAGTAGAAAGGGATAAATTTAGTGGGGTAATTACCCACCCCTTTAATTTGATACACTTTTGGCTCTTTTGTCCTATCTTTTTTCCCCTATATCCCATATCTGTAATCAGAGAAACCCTTAGAATCGTAAAACACATCCAGGGAGATTTGTAAGTAAGATTTCTTTCCTGGAGCATGATTTGAGGTATTTTGCGGCGCTCAATACTGCAAAAACGGATGAAAATTGTAGTAAAAATTATAATAAGAAGAGAGTGGGCCCGCTGAGATTCGAACTCAGGACCTCCGCCGTGTGAAGGCGACGTCATAACCGACTAGACCACGAGCCCAC
>JAQVBP010000121.1:7209-8982 GCA_028690255.1 Methanosarcinaceae archaeon | reverse complement strand
GTTTTCATCTTGCAGGATCTGCCTGAAAATATCGGCTGATTTTGAATATTGCTGTTTTGCAAATTTCGGCTTTTCGGCTTTTTCAAAAAGTAATCCGAGTTCATTGTAGGAAAGGGCCAGTTCTTTTTTGTAATCCAGGTCCTCGGAATTTTCACTGGCAATCCGGAGGCTTAGTTCCGTAATGCGCTCCCGGTACAGGATTGCGTTTTCGTATTGTTTTTGCCTGACAGCCAGGGATTCAAGGTTTTTCAGTGTATAGATGAGCTCTTCCATGAAATCGGTACTTTCCGGGAAGATATTCACTGCTTTTTCGTTTATTTCGAGAGCTTTTTCATAGTATTCAAGGGCGGTTTCGGGTTCAAGGTCCGCATACAGTTCCCCGATGAAATCCAGGGTGTTTGAGATATCTACTTCGTGGTCAATATTTCCAGGCTCTGATTCGACCAGTTTTTCATAGATTTCAAGGCCCTGTTCATAGTACTGTTTTGCAGTTTCCGTTTCCCCTTTTTCAGCGTAGAGGTGTCCGATCTGGGCAAGGGCGGCACCTATGTTAGCCGTACTTATCAGGTCCTCAGGGTCGTTTTCGTGTATGTTCCCGTAAATTTCGATTTCTTTCATACGGCACTTTTTTGCATGCTCGATGTCCCCAAGCTCTCCAAACAGTTCCCCAAGCTCGGTGAAGTTATCGGAAATCTCATACTGATAGCCAGAATCCTCCTGCTTTTTTCCAGCCAGTTCATTGAATATATCAAGAGCTTTTTCAGCGTATCGAACTGCTTTTTCAGCTTCCCCTTCATTATAAAAGGACCTGCCAAGCGTCTGGTAAATTTCACCCTGCTTTCGCAGGTAAGGAATATTTCCTGGCCTGGTCCTGAGTTTTTTATCCAGGAAGCCGAGGGCTCGCAGGTAGGTTTCTTCAGATTCCTCGATGTTTCCAAGTTTTTCGTACAGGTCCCCGGAGACTTCATATAAGGAAAGAAGATGATCAGTGACAGGCATGTTTTCGGGCACCTCTTCGAGGATTCTTTTATAGATTTCTTCTATCTTCCCAAAGACCCTGTTTGCGTCCTCGAAGTTCATGAATACGATGCAATATTTTTTAAACTGTTCAGTCAGAATCTGCAGGTTATTTAAAAATTCAGGCTTTTGATATCCCAGTTCAAATAATTCCCCATATTTTTGCACGATTTTTTCGACAAGTTCGGATTCAGCTTCAAGTTTCTGGGCTTTCAGGTGATAGGTCCTGATATTTTCCAAAACATTCAGGTAATTCTCTATGTACTCCGGGTTGTTCGGGACCTCGGCAATGAGCTCTTCATAAGTGTCATAAATTTTATCGAAATATTTTTTATTCCTGTAAAAGCATTCCTCTATTTTTGAGAGACTTTGTATCTCGGTGAGTGTCTTTATAGTAAAACCAAATGAGTTATAGACATAATACTGATTGTCGGGCTCCCCCGGGTCATCAAGGAAAAGAGACACAGCAAGGTCCGTCAGTTTCTGGAACTCCTCAAGGGCCTCCTCGTTTTTTTGCTGAGCAAGCAAAGCTCTCCCCTTCAACATGAGAATCGGGCACAGATATTCCGGCTTCTGTGCCCTTTCAGAAAGCTTTTCGGCTTTTGCAAGGTTTTCAAGAGCTTTTTTAGGCCTTCCCGTATTAATTTGCACCAGAGCTCTATCGAGAGTCCGATTTACAGCATCCATAAATTGCTTGGACATAGAAGTAAATTATAATTCAATTAATAAAAGATATCGTCAGCTTCGGACTGAAAA
>JAQVBP010000121.1:3217-7109 GCA_028690255.1 Methanosarcinaceae archaeon | reverse complement strand
AAAAGATATCGTCAGCTTCGGACTGAAAAGGCCTTTTTTCTTGTCCGGAAAAAGGGATGTTGTCCTTGAGTCATTTCGCCCCATCCCCTTAAATTTTCTTGAGCATCAGGGACATTATTCCGGACCTGGAAGTTTTTCCGGAGCCTCCGGTTTCGCCAGGAAAACCGGACATTCCCATTCCGGGCATTCCCATTCCGGCCCCTCCGAATAACTCGTTGTTAAAACGTTCGGTTATTTCGTCGTAGATCCGTTTGTAGGCAACACAATGGGGATCAACACCCTTTATCTTCCCGTTGTTGGGGGTAATGGCATTGTAGGGACAGCCACCCCGGCAGTAATTGATGTGGGCACAGCTCTTGCATTCCCGGTCCACGTATTCCTTATATTCGTGCATGAGCTTCCAGGCCTCGGATTCGGCCAGGGCTTCGACACTCGGATTGTCGTGGACGTTCCCCATGACGAATTTTGGCATTCCCACAAAGCGGTAGCAGGGGTAGATGCCCCCGTCCGGCCCGATTGCGAAAGTGTCCCCCATACAGTCCACGAAGGTGCAGACCGTGCCCCGGCCGGTAAAAACGTTTTTGCAGAGGTGATCGATGTTCATGACCTCTATCCTGCCCATATTTTCCAGGTATTTGTCCAGAAGGTAGACCAGGAGTTCCCCGTACTCTTCAGGGTCAAGGGCCCATTTCTCGGGCTCGTCACCGCGTAAAGAGGGCAGGCAGGCGTGCAGTTTAAGGGTCTGACCCCTCTCCAGGTTGAACTTGAAAATTTCATCCCTGTATTTTACGGAATGTGAGGTGAAGGTGGTGATGAACCTGACATTGAGGCCGTGGGCCTTTGCGATCTCAGCACCCTTCGTAGTCTTTTCAAAATAACCCTTTCCCCTCTGGAAATCGTTTAACTCCTCCGGGCCGTCAAGGCTTGAGCCGATGGGGATATTGTATTTTGCAAAAATTTCGGCTATTTCCGGGGTCATCTTCCAGAGGTTGGTCTGTATGGCAAAGGCCAGGTCCCGCTCACTCAGGCCTTCGGAAAGCAAAGGCAGAGCCTGCCGGTAAAAATCCGCACCCGCAAGGAGGGGTTCTCCTCCGTGGAAGGTAAAAGTTACCGAATCATCCCGGAAATCTTTTAGCCATTTAACCACCGCTTTGATGGTCTCAATACTCATTATCGGAGAGCCTTCCTCTGAACTCCAGCAATAATTACAATTCGAAGGACAGCCTAATGTAGGAATCAGCATCACGTGAAATGGCATTTTTAAAGCACCCTTATTTTGGACTTCTTTAACGTATTAATACTTTTCAGAGTATATTTATTCGTTATGTAATTGACATAACTGTTTGAATCATTCCTGAACTGTTTGAATCATTCCTGTCCTCTTCAATCTTAGAATCCTGACGTTCCCGGGATTATAGCTGTTGGCACCTGCCCAACAAAGCGGGCCACCTTCCTGCAACGGATCAGGAGGCTTTTTTCTTTCCTTATATCCTCAAGCCGGTCGAATATGTGCCTGTTTTCCGGGTTTTCGGGGACGTTTTCCCGGATGATTTTCTCAAGGGCGTCCATTTTCTCTTCGAGCAGCTTTTTGTTCCCTGAGTCTTCAAAAACCCAGCCCTCGACCTCCCGGCTGACAGCACAGGCGATACCTTCCGAGGGGGTGCCTTTTACCAGGAAGCAGGCAAACCTGGCCCTGGTCCTGATTTCCTCAAGAGCCCTTTTCATTTTCCGCTCGGCCACTTTTAGCCTGAGAGCGGGGTGCCCTTTTCTCGCAAGTTTCCTCGAAATAATTACCTCCTCTTCGGCCCTCTCGAAAAGCCCGTAAGCTTCCTCAAAGAGCCGAAGGGATTTATCGAGCATTTCTTTTCCGCGTGCAAGACCCGCAGTTCCTTTTTCTTTTTCTTTATTATTTTCTTTTTCTTTATTATTTTCTTTTTCTTTATTATTTTCTTTTTCTTTATTATTTTCTTTTTTCACATCTCGCAGGATTTTTGCAAACTTCCAGAAAGTTTCGGAAAGGTCATCGAGCTCTTCGGTGGCTCTAACTTCGTACACCATCTTTGAAAGGTAAGTTTCAACCTCTTCCCCGGCCCCGGAAGAAACGCCCTGGAAAAGATCCGAAAAAACCCCGTAGAAGTTCAGGTAAAAGCCTGGCAGGGGATGGTCAGCGGCCGTTTCGGCCGAGTTTTTGAAGGAGCGGACAGCTGCTTTGAGCCCCTGTGTAAATTCACTTTCGTCTTTCGCCCCGCTCGCCCTCAGTAAAGCCGCTATTCCGAGGGAACGAAAAGCATACTTTCGTACATAAACGGAAGCCGCACCTGTAAGTTCCTTCAGGGTTTTTTCAGCCCTCTCAGGGTCAGGAGCCGTCTTATAGGCCGAACCAAGGGCTCTTGCAGCAGCTCTCCTGACATACCCGTCCCGGTCGGCCGTAAGGGAAAGCAGCTCGGCCCAGGCCTTTTCCTTTTCAGGCATCAGTGGAAATGCGGGAGCAAAAGCCCTGGCAGCTCCACACCGGACCTCTTTTTCCCTGTGGGACGTAAGCCTGATGAGTTCGGCCCAGGCCTTCCGTTTATCGACTGCAAAAGGAAAGGCCGAAGCAAGCAGGGCCGCGGCTTTCGCCCGGAGGTATCCGTCCTTTCCGTCAGAAAGCCGGACCAGGTCGAAAAAACACCTTTTTTTATTTTTCACATACGGAAGGGCCAGAGCCAGCAGGTCTGCTGCCTCCTTCCGGACCAGACCTTCAGGGTCGCCGCTCATCCCCATAAGTTCCACCCAGATGTCTTTCTTCCCGGCCCCTTCCCGGGAAAAGAGGGACACGAGGGCGCCTGCAGCTCCCCTCCTGTTCAGGGGGTCCGGGTCAGCCGTAAACCGGAGCATTCGGCCGCACACCCCGTTTTTTTCCGGCAGGTGAGAAGCGGCAAAAGCAAGGGAATCGCCCGCGTCTTTCCGGACATAGCCGTCCCTGTCGGCTGTAAGGTTTACAAGTTCGGAAGATAGCTTTTTTGTAGGATCTGTTGAATTTGTCAGATCTGTAGAATTTGTCAGATCTGTAGAATTTGTCAGATCTGTAGAATTTACCGCTCCCGGCCCGGGCTGCTCTGCCGGAAAAAAAGACGCAAGGGAATAGGCCGCGCTCCTCCGGGCAAAGGCCGGGTTTCGAGAAATCAGGGATAATTTTTCAGCCTCCTCCCCCCCGGAAGCCAGGTGCGGGTAGGCAAAGGCAAGGGCATGTACCGCTCTCCTGAGCACGTAACTGTGACAGTGCCCGTGGTCCTGACCACTTTCCCCCACCGCCAGGCGGACCAGGTCTTCCCAGGCTTTTTTCTGATCAACTCCCTGCGGAAACGCTCCTGTAAGGGCATCGGCGGCCCTTGCCCGCACAAAACTGTCTTTGTTTTCCGTCAGTTTGACCAGGTCCTCCCAGACCTTTTTCCGGTCAGCTACCTGCAGGAAAGCGCCTGCAAGGGTATCGGCGGCCCTTGCCCTGACAAAACTGTCTTTGCTCTCCGTTAGTTTGATCAGCCCCTCCCAGGCCAGGTTTTTGTCCTCAAGCCCTGAAAATACCGGGTAGATTGAGTCGGCAGCCCGTTCCCGGACGTATCCGTTCCCACTTTCCAGAAGGTTGAAGAGATCTTCCCAGGCTTTTTCAGGGTCCCGCATTTCCGGAAGAAGGGTGCCCAGGGCGTCTGCCGCGTGCTTTCTGGTCGTCCTGTTTCCGGAAGCTATTAGCTCCATCAGGGCTGCCCGGGCTTTTTCCGTGTCGGAAAGGTGAACGGATGCCAGGGCAAGGGCCCCGAAGGCTTCCTTTTGCAGGTCTCCTTTTTCATTCAGAGCAAGCCGGAAAAGGTCTTCCCAGGCCTGTTCAGGATTCAGATCAGGATTCAGATCAGGA
>JAQVBP010000121.1:1703-3117 GCA_028690255.1 Methanosarcinaceae archaeon | reverse complement strand
TCAGGATTCAGATCAGGATTCAGATCAGGAGCCTGTTCCCGGGCTTCAATATACTCGAAGCCCGTCCCGAGAGTTTTGATAGCTTCCTTCCTGACAGTCCTTTCCGGAGCCTTTGCCAGGGTAAGCAGATCTTCCCAGGCCAGGTTTTTATCAGGGAGCGTCGGAAAGGCCCGGCCAAGGCAGGGGAGAGCCTTTTCCCGAACAGAGCTTTCGTCCGAACCCGCAAGGTTCAGGAGGTCGCCCCAGACCTGCTGTTCTCCGGGGACGTGGATATATACCCGGGTAAGAGCCTGTACCGCTGCCTGCCGGACCCGGAGGGATGAATCCGTTGCAAGCTCCGCAAGGGCTGCCCAGATCCTCATTTTGTCCGAAACGCAGGAAAAAACCTGTTCAAGGGCCTGAATTGCGCTTTCCTTTACAAGGCTGTCCTTATCCGAGGAAAGCCTGAGCATATCCTGAACTGCCTCTTCCCTCTTCGGAAGGGTCTCGATTTTAACACTCAAGCACTTCAGGGCCCCGGCCCGCTCTTCCGCAAGGGGGCTGAAGGTTCTGTCGTGCAGGGTTCCCTGGTCAATCAAATTTCCACCAACTATTCCTTTTTTAACTTTTTGTTTCCTTATTGTAAGTTGGCTCCATTTCTTGTTAAATATTTTCATTTTATGTAACATTTACAACGTAACAGAGTTGACCTGGTAACTGCGGGAAATTTGAGCAACCTGAAAAATCAGGAATGTTTACAATTTACCCGGGTCGGGTTTTGAGACGGTTTCGGAGATCTGGTGCAGGGGTTTTGCTCCCATATTCAAAAAACCGGGACCCAATTCCCCCAAAGTGAGCCGGGCTTATTCCAGAAACAGTAACTATTATTTATCCTTCCTCCCTCATTCTGCTCATAGCATGTCAGCCTCCAACTGGGAAAAAATCAAAGGAAAAAAGATTCCCTCCAGTCTAGAACTTGACCCGATAGTCCACGCCTACCTTGGAAAAAAGAATGAAATCCTGGACATCGGCTGCGGCCCCGGAAAAATCAGCCTTCGCTTAGCCTCCCTCGGCCATTCCGTTTGGGGAATTGACCTTAACGGAGAGGGAATCGAAATTGCTAAAACTTTTGCAGAAGAAGCAGACCTTGAAGAAAGACTTGAATTCAGGGTGGGAGACGCAACCGCTCTTCCCTATGCTTCCGAAAAATTCGACCTTGTGCTCATGCAGGCCTTTTTAACGACGGTTCCGGGCCCGGAGCCGAGAGCAAAAGCAGTCAGGGAAGCTTTCAGGGTCCTCAAACCCGGAGGCTCCCTCTACATTTCCGAATTCGGACAGAGCTGGCACCTGGAACTTTACCGAAAACGCTACCTCAGGGACTTTCCCGTAACAAAAGAAGAAGGCTCTTTCCTGGCCCGGGACCCCGAAACCGGGG
>JAQVBP010000121.1:0-1603 GCA_028690255.1 Methanosarcinaceae archaeon | reverse complement strand
AAAAAAGGTCTCAAAATGCTTGTTGCGTTTTCATGATTTTTGAAGGTTTGATGAACTTTCATAAAGACCTGCAACTACCCGGGATGTACTCTCTTTTGTGCGGACTTTTCAGGCTCATTGGGCCTGGAGCAGTAAAAACGGTACACATATCTGTGTACTTTTTTCGTGCAGCCTGTAAGAAATTACAGTGATTTGCAAACCCCGTGTTTTCCATCGTAGTTCATAACTATCAACAATACCTGGATTTTAAAAAGAATCTTCGGTTAACCCGAGGTCTTATTGTGAATAAAAAGGTAAAACTCGAAGTAAAAAATATTACTAAGATTTTTGGAAAAAACCCCCAGAAAGTACTTTCTCTTCTTGATGAAGGTTTTTCAAAACAGGAAATATATGAAAAAACGAAACAGAACGTCGGACTCAAAGACGTTAGTTTCGAAGTGTACGAAGGGGAAATATTTGTTATAATGGGGCTTTCCGGTTCCGGAAAGTCCACTCTTTTGCGCTGTATGAACCGCCTGATAGAACCGACAGGCGGAGCCATTCTGATTGATGGGCAGGACATCGCGAAACTGGACCGGGAAAAACTGCGGGAAGTCCGCAGGGCCAAACTCGGAATGGTTTTCCAGAACTTCGCCCTGCTCCCGCACAGGACCGTGCTCGACAACGTGGCCTACGGCCTGGAAATCCAGGGTGTTTCCAAAGCAGAACGTTATTCAAAAGCTGAAAAAGCCATCGAGACCGTGGGGCTCAAAGGCTACGAACAGAGCAAAATCACCCAGCTCAGCGGAGGGATGAAACAGCGAGTGGGGCTTTCCCGGGCCCTTGCCAACGACCCCGATATCCTCCTTATGGACGAGGCCTTCAGCGCCCTTGACCCCCTTATCCGCTGCGAGATGCAGGACGAACTGCTCTCCCTTGAAGACGAGATGCAAAAGACCATCATCTTTGTCTCCCACGACCTTGACGAAGCCCTGAAACTGGGAGACCGGATCGCGCTCATGAAAGACGGGGAAGTCGTCCAGATCGGGACCCCTGAAGAAATCCTGACCGAACCTGCCGACTCCTACGTCTCGAAATTCGTTGCAGGGGTTGACAGGTCCAAAGTCCTTACCGCAGAGACCGTTATGAAACGCCCTGACCCCCTGGTTGCCATAAACTCAGGCCCCGGGGTTGCCATCCAGCGGATGAAGGAATACGGGCTTTCCTCTATCTATGTGGTGGAAGGCAAAAACAGGCGTTTAATGGGAATTCTCACAATAAAAGAGGCCCTTGAGGCCCTGAAAGCCAAAAAAGGCCTTGAGGGGTCTATAAACCGGGAAATCTCCACCGTGACTCCGGACATGCCTCTGAACGAGGTAATCAATGTCATCGTGGACAGCGAGTATCCCCTTGCCGTTATCAACGAAAATGGGAAACTTCTGGGAATAATCGCCCGCGGAAGCGTGCTGGGTGCTCTTGCAATGTCCGGGGTGACAGAGGAAGCCGAAGAAATAAAGGAAGCCGGGGCCGAAGTAAAAAGCCCGGTAGAAAACACCCGGGAACCCCCCGGGGATTCAGGAAAAGACCCGGTTCTCTACCCAGTTTCCGACCCCCTTTCCGACCC
>JAQVBP010000120.1:6880-9000 GCA_028690255.1 Methanosarcinaceae archaeon | reverse complement strand
TTTCATGCTAAATAGATAAGGTAAATAAAGCCTGGGATTTTATCCCAAGCAGCAGAAGACCCCTTCCTCGATGTTTCTAATTGAAAATTAGAAACTCCTGTTAAACCTATGGTTTAACACGACAGCCGAAGGCTGACAGGGGGGAGTTGACTCAAAGGTTGTATTTCATAACATCCTTAAATAAAACCCTGAGGTCCCAGAGCAATTTCTTATTTGCCTTAAAGAGGGCCTGAAGGAGGTCAAAGAGTCTCATCCTCTCGAACTTTATACACTTCAGGGAATGGGCCAGAGAGTTTAATTCTTCGTCGTCCAGTTTGATGAAGCAGTTCTTCACGATGAGGCTCATGTCGATTTCGTGACCCAGGCCTTCTCGCCACCTCTTCTCATAGAGTTCTTCTAATTTTTCTTCGGAGACGTCGCCTGCGGAGATGGCTTCAAAGGCTGCTTCCCCGGCGATTTTACCTGCATCCATGGCGTTTAAGATTCCGCCGCCGGTGATCGGATCGGACTGCCGGGCTGCGTCTCCCACAAGCATGAGGCCGTTTCCGGAGGTCTTTTCAATGCTTCCGGAGACCGGAACCCCTCCCAGGACCATCTCGAGGATTTTGCCTTCGGGCATGTGCTTTTCAATGAAGTTGTTGAGGTGGTCTATGGGTCTGGATTTGAATTTTCCTGTCTTGTTTCCGAGGATTCCGACTCCGACATTGGCCTTACCCTCACCTTTCGGGAAAATCCAGATATAGCCTCCGGGGGCAATTTCGTTTCCGATATAAAACTGACAGAACTCCTGGTCAATATCCAGGCCTGCAACCAGGTACTGGGCACAGGTCTCGATGTCTATGGGCTTGAGGCAGGTGTCTATCCCGGCCCAGCGCCCGATCTTGGATTCTACCCCGTCCGCGCCTATAACGATATCCGCCCGGACCTCGAATTCTTCTCCAAGGTGCATGAGCTTTGCCCCGCGCACGAAACCGTCTTCAATAATCAGACCCGTTGCCCTGGTCTTGACCCTGACTTCGGCCCCGGCCTTTGCGGCGTTTTCTGCCAGAAAGCGGTCAAAGATCTTTCTTTCAAGCACGTAGCCGACTTCTCCCCCTGCTATCTCCTCGGCCATCTCTATCATGGTTCCGTCAGGGGCATAGATCCGGGAACCTTTCAGGTCGGCACAGATCCACTGTTTATCGATTTCGACATGGTTTTTCAGGAACTCTTTCCCGACTCCTTCCGCACAACGCACAGGGTCCCCAATCTCCTGTCGTTTTTCAATCAAAAGTACGTCAAGCCCCTTCTCAGCTGCTGTTTTTGCAGTAATGGAACCTGCAGGTCCGGCTCCTACCACTATAACATCGTAGCGACTTTTCATTTTATTACCTCAATTGCTCCCACAGGGCAGATTCGGTCACATGTCCCACACGATATACATATGTTTTCATCTACTTCTAACCAGGTCTCTACAAGTTCGAGTGCCCCTCTGGGACAAACTCCCACACAGGTACCACAATATCCGCATTTATATCTGTTTATGTTTATGCTCACCAGCTCACCTGCAATTATTTAAGGAATTTCGAAATTTTTACTGAATTTTCTACACACATTCATAATATTTATTGAAATATTAGCGGGAATAATGAAAGAAGATTCTGGATAATTAATAGGGATTTAAAGTAAAGCTGAGTATTTAAAGTAAATTGTGAACTTCTATAATAAAACATGCCTATTTGGCGCATGTTTTTCTCTTATCGTTTTTTTCTATTACCCCCTGCGTGAACTACCCCACCTGCCAGCCTCCGGTTGTCGTGTTTAACCAGAGGTTTAACAGGAGTTTCTAATTTTCAATTAGAAACATCGAGGAAGGGGACTTCTCGCCTATCTGTTAAATCTAATTTTATCGGATAACATTTAAGTTTTTTAGGGAATCCTAGTTCTTTCTTTCTTTCTTTCTTTCGTCCTTTCTTTCTATATAACTATTGGTTTACCCGAAAAGCTTCGTTTCCACGGATATACTCAAATTTATATTAATTATCTGATTTGTCCAATATTCCCAATATTATGGCAAGTTGATTTTTAAGCCGTGGCCATATTGAGAAAATATGTGGCATTTTTATAGACTTCTGCGGAAG
>JAQVBP010000120.1:2127-6780 GCA_028690255.1 Methanosarcinaceae archaeon | reverse complement strand
TTTATAGACTTCTGCGGAAGGTCGGATATCTTTAAGGCAACCCCGTTTTAATCTCTGTTTTTTAGACCGGGTCCAGCTTGACCCGGCCCCGGCTGATTTCAAAATTGAATTTCCGGTCGATATACTCTCTGGCAGGGCCTTTTCCATGCACGAGCAGTTCCACAAGGTCCTCGGGTTCGTCGATGTCCGTACTTGCGAGGAGGGAGTCGTAGACCTCAAGGCTCTGGCCTTCGGACTCCGCAATTGCGCAGTGGGTTAAAAAACTTGAGCCGTAATACCGGACCTGGAAACGGGAAGGATCTTTTATGTAAATAAGGTTCGTACCCCCGCCTTTTCCGGGCACTATGCATATGTCCTTTTCGGTAGCCACGATTTCCCTGATGTGTGTGGCCGAAAGCAGAGGAAGATCTGCCATAATTATCAGGACCGGTTCTCTGGCTTTTCCGAGATAGGCGTTCAGGGTCTCGTTCAGGTCAGCCTCATCTATAATAACTCTGAGCCGCAAGTCCTCGTGTACGTAAATCGAAGGGCTTATGATATCGATTTTTTCAATCCCTGCACCCCTCAGGGATTCCAACACCGAATTTAACATAAGCTCCACAAACTCCTCCCGCTCCCGCAAGCTCAGGACCGGAGACAGGCGAGATTTTGCACCGGTTTTCTTATAAGGGATAACGGCTCTCATATGAACTCCTGCAAATATATCGTTTTTCTCTCTCCCTTTCATAATTTTATATTACTTTCTGAATTTTTATTGCTCGAAAAATAACTTTACATTACTCACTTATTTTTTTATATTATGGACTATCTTATCTTCAAAACCAGGACTTACGCAGTTGAATAAAGACCGGTAGCATGAAGTCCCAAATTGTCTAATACATAATAATTCTGGCAGGCTCTCATGTGTCTGGTTTTACTTATCAAGTGCATAATTCATAAAAACTTTAAACCTGAAACCTTAAACTTAGCTTATTCTCCGCTGCCGATTTCCTGTTTTTTCCCGTTTCGGACCAGGCCTTTTTTTGGCTCCCGGGCTTCGATATGCCTGTAAAGGGTGTCCCGCTGAATCGGGATTTTTCCGGCTTCTCTTATCATCCACTCGAATTCCTGCGGGGAGACAAATTCTCCGTTGCTGCCCCCGGCAGCCGTTGAGATCTGGTCTTCGGTCAGGGTTCCTCCGAGGTCATTGGCCCCGCAGCTCAGGGCCACATGAGCTAGTTTTTTTCCGAGTTTTACCCAGGTAGCCTGGATGTTGTCCACATGAGTGTGGAGAATCACCCGGGAAATTGCAAGGAGTTGCAGGTCCTCAAGCCCGGTGCTGCTGAACTTGCCCGAAGCCAGCATCTGCTCTCCTATTTTGTTATTGTAAGGCAAAAAAGACATGGGGATGAGTTCGCTAAAGCCGCCCGTTTCCTGCTGGATTTCCCTGATAGTAAAAATATGGTCCAGGCGTTCTTCCAGGGTCTCGACATGCCCGTACATGAGAGTTGCATTTGTGGAAATCCCGGCTTTATGGGCCGTTTTTATCGTATCCACCCATTGCCGGGTATTGATTTTGTTCGGGCAGATAATTTTCCGCACCCTGTCGGACAGGACCTCGGCCGAAGTCCCTGTGAGGGAATCAAGCCCGCTTTTCTTAAGTTTCCCGAGGGCTTCTTCCACGGACATGCCGGAAATTCCCGCCGCATAGTTCACTTCCATGGGAGAAAAGGCGTGGGTGCAGAGGTCCGGAAACTCGGCTTTCAGAGACTCGATAATCTCCAGGTAAAACTCCATATCGGCTTCCGGGGTGTACCCTCCCTGGATGCAGACCTCAACTGCGCCTGCCTTCCAGGCTTCTTCGGCCTTTGCCAGGATTTCCTCCACGCTCAGGATGTAGCCTTTGTTTGTCCTGTAAGCGCAGAACCCGCAGTTTCCGATACATTTGTTTGTAATGTAGATATTTCGGTTTGCCACATAGGTGACCACGTCGCCCACGGCAAGAGCCCGCAGGTCGTCGGCAAGTTTAAAAAGCTCAAAAGGCCCGCCTTCAAGCAGGAGCATAGCGTCTTCTTTCGTGCATTTCCCCTGATAGGCCCTTTCCATGACATCATCAGGGATTGTCATTCCGGTTGTCCTCATCCCGATCGTTCCTGTTTTTTTATTATTTACTGCAATTCCAGATCTTTTCCGTAAATTTGAACTTTGAACTCGATTCGCTGATCAACTCGTTTCCTATTAAAACTTCCGGAGTTTTGGGCCGGGAGATGTTAGTAAATTCCTTGTGATTATTCGGAAGCCTCGTAGCCCGGGACTTCTCTCTGAGAATCCGAAACCGGTTCTTTAATTCCCATATAAAGAGTGTTTCTCTCCTTCGGGATTCTGCCAGCTCCCCGGATCATCCATTCCAGCTCCTTGGCCGTAATTGTTTCCCCGTTATTCGCTCCTGCGGATTTAGAGATCCTCTCTTCCATGAGAGTCCCTCCGAGGTCATTGGCCCCGCAGTGAAGGGCCAACTGAGCAAGTTTTTTCCCTAGTTTCACCCAGCTCGCCTGGATATTGTCCACATGGGTATGCAGGAGAATCCGGGACAGAGCATAGATTTTAAGATCTTCCGTCCCCGGGCTCGTGTACCTGCCCTCTTTCATCAGTTTTTCCCCTATCGGATTATTGTAGGGCATAAAGGGAAGGGGCACGAATTCCGTAATTCCTCCGGTCTCTTTCTGGATTTCCCGGATCGTCAGGATGTGTTCTATCCTCTCTTCCGGAGTTTCCACATGCCCGTACATCATTGTTGCGGTCGTGGGAAGTCCTGTGGTATGAGCCTGCTTTACCACCTCGACCCATTCCCCTGCCTTAAGTTTTGCGGGACAGATTATTTCCCGCACGCGGTCCGAAAGGATTTCGGCGGCGGTTCCCGGCATGGAATCAAGTCCGCTCTTCTTCAACTGTAAAAGGGCCTCCTTTACGGAAATCCCGCTCAGGCGGGCTGCGTGCCAGACCTCCATCGGGGAAAAAGCGTGGATGTGCATTTCGGGATATTCGGCCTTTATGCTCTCCAGAATCCCAAGATAAAAGCTCAGGTCAACGTCAGGCAGAAGCCCCCCCTGAATACAGACTTCCGTGGCCTTTGTCTCTTTTGCCTCCCTGACCTTTGCAAGGAGCTCTTCCGGACTCAAAATATAATAGTCCTTATTGTCCTTAAAAGCACAGAACCTGCAGGTCCCCGTGCAACGGTTGGTAAAGTTAATGTTCCTGTTCCGGACGTAAGTAACCCGGGCTCCGACCGCAAGGGCCCGGAGTTCGTCTGCGAAACTGAAGAGTTCGAAAGGCCCTGCCCCCAGGAGCAGGGCTGCGTCCTCTTTTGTACATATTCCCCGGTATGCGCGTTCTTTGAGCTCTTCGGGAATCCCGGTGTCCATTTTTCTTCCTCCCTTCTGTCTTTTCCAGCGGGTCTCAGGCCTGTTTTCCGTATTCGTCCGGCTTTTTTCTGTACCCGTCCCTATCCGAGAGCATTGTTATCAGCCTGCTTATCCGGGCCGAATACCAGCCCATTTTAATGTATTGAGGGTAGATGGGCAGACGTTCCCTAAGAAGCGTTCCTCCCAGTCTGGCCTGCAATTCTTCCACGGCCGGCCAGGCGGCTTCAGGGTTAATCCAGTCAATAGTAATCGGAGAAAGCCCTCCAAGGTCCGTCACTCCCTTTTCGATCAAAGTCTTCGGATCGATCAGGTTAGGAGCTACCTGGACGGAGATATCTTCCGGTAAAAGCTGCCGGGCCAGGGCAACCGTGTCCGTCATTTCTTCTTTTGTGGGTCCGGGCCAGCCTTCCATAAGAGTTCCGGGTTTCGGGGCAAAGTTCTGTATGATGACTTCCTGAATGTGCCCGTACTTTTCGTGCAGACCGGAAATTGCCTCCAGGGCCTCAACTCTTTCTTCCTGGTTTTCTCCGATCCCTATAAGAAGACCAGTTGTGTAGGGAATCTCAAGCCTTCCGGCGTCCCGGATAGTCTCAAGTCTCCGCTCGGGAACTTTTCCGGGACAGTCCCTGTGAGCTTCCAGTTCGGCCGTAGTTTCAAGCATCAGCCCCATGCTGGCGTTCAGGGGTTTCAGGGCCTTTAATTCGGCCCGGGTCATGACCCCTGCGTTCGTGTGCGGAAGAATCCCTATATCGATTGCGGCCTCGCAGAGATAAACAAGGTATTCAAGGGTGGAGGAATACCCGAGAGCCTCGAGCCAGGCTCGGTATTCGGGTATTTCTTCTGCGTATTCTCCGAAGGTGAAAAGAGCTTCCGTACACCCCGCCTTCTCCCCGTTTTTAAGAATAGGGATTACTTCTTCCGGCTTCATGAGCCGGGCTTCGGGCTGTCCGGGTTCCCGCCTGAATCCGCAGTAAGCACAGTGGTTCCTGCAAACGTTGGTAACAGGGATGAAGACGTTTTTTGCGTAGCTTACAAAGCCGGGATGTTTCGGGTAAATGCTAAGCACCTCTAAGCTCTGGTTTTTGATAATCTGTTTTTTAGAATGGGTGAAGATTGAAGGGAAATGATTGAAGGGAAATGATTGAAGGGAAATGATTGAAGGGAAATGATTGAAGGGAAATGATTGAAGGGAAATGATTGAAGGGAAATGATTGAAGGGAAATGATTGAAGGGAAATGATTGAAGGGAAATG
>JAQVBP010000120.1:0-2027 GCA_028690255.1 Methanosarcinaceae archaeon | reverse complement strand
GATTGAAGGGAAATGATTGAAGGGAAATGATTGAAGGGAAATGATTGAAGGGAAATGATTGAAGGGAAATGATTGAAGGGAAATGATTGAAGGGAAATGATTGAAGGGAAATGATTGAAGGGAAATGATCGAAGGGAAATGATTGAAGAGAAATGATTGAAGTAAGAAGATGATGAAGATGGAAGAATCCGTCCCTTTTTCAGCCCAGGATCTTTTTCATGGTCCCGGCAACCCCAAGGGCGATTCCCTCTACTTCGATTCCTCCTTTGCCTTTGGCCCCGTCTCCGACAACGTAGAGCCCGGAGACAGGAGTCTCGTTTCCGACATCCGTCCCTGAAGCCGCCCGGTTAACCGGCCAGTCGTCGTGGTAGGACTGTATGAACAGGACCCCGTATTTTTTTCCCGGAAAAATATCCTTCAGGTCCGCAAGCCCGAGTTCGATTTCCTCTTCAAGGAATTTTACCCTTTCGGGGCTTACGTGCTGGTGGGACATGGTCAGGTGTTTTCCTGCCGGGGCGAGGGTCGGGTCAACGTGCGTAACCTCGTTAATCCCATTTATTCTTTTTGCATACGGGGTCAGGAGAACCCCCGAATGTCCTACCAGGGGTTCTTCTGCCGCAAGGCAAATCTTTATACCGGCCGAGGGTTCCTGGGCTCTGGCCTGCTCAAGATATGCTTCCCAGCCTTCCATCTCCGGGTCTTCCGTCCCCCCTCCGCAGAGCCCTGCGGTTGCGAGGTGGCCCAGGTCACTGATTACCAGGTCGGCCTTTTCTTTGCAGCCGTCCACGAGTACACCGACTGCCTTTCCGTTTTCGACCAGGATTTCCGAGACCTCACTTTTCGTCCGGATCTTTCCGCCCTTTGCCGCAATTACGGTTTCCAGGGCTTCGGTTACGCCCTTACAGCCACCCACGGGAATGCCGGGGCCGCCGTAGCGGTAAAGGTTTTCAATGATCTCAAAAGTCTCTTCCACGGAGGTTTCCTCGCTCCTTAAACTCAGGGACCAGCCGCAGAAAGAATCCGCAAGTTTTACCAGCCAATCGTCCTCATCTTTGAGCTGAGCCTTGATCCAGTCCCTCAGGGAGCTTTCCGTGGGCTTGTTTTTCCTGGTACTTACGAGCAGATAGGCAATTTTCATACGGTCTTTTCTGGAAAGTCTGGAAGGAAAATCATTAAAGGGAAGGTCCCTAAAGCCCTTTGTGTAGTCCCTGTCCCCTTTTTCCAGGGGCACGCGCACCATTGTCTGGGGTTCGGAGCGCACGATCTTAACCTCAGCTCCCAGTTCGGAAAGTAGCTGTGCAAGGGGGCCGCCGGGGCCATGGGGGAGCATATGGAAGGCCCCGCTTGAGAGCTGGAAGCCTTCGTACTCGAGGTTCGTAAACCGGCCCCCTGTGATGGGAAGCCTCTCGAAGACCTTCACCTCGTACCCGGCTTTCGCAAGCCTGGCAGCACTCAACAGCCCTCCAAGTCCGGCTCCGATTACCACCGCTTTCATGCCAGCACCTCAGCTTCAAGAGCTTTAACAGGGCAGTAGGAAGTGCAGATCCCGCATTCTATGCAGGAGTCTGTTATCCTGGCTCTTCCCAGGACTTCAATTGCATTTTTTTTGCAAAAGGCAGCGCATTGTCCGCATCCTACACAATTTTCGTTTACCCTCATAAAATAGCACCTGTCTCCCTATCCGGGAACGTATTATTATAATGTGTTGGTTCTTATACGACGTTTTCCCGAAAGACCTGTCTATATATAGGGCCTGTGTCTGACCTGGACACTTTCACCCTCATTTGGTATGAAAGTGTTCTCAAGTACTTTCATTTAAAACAGATGCATACCTCTCCAACACTGTTTTTTGAAAAGGAATGGGAATTTCAATATTCAAGGCGGAATTTTGTGGATTCGAAACATTTTAAAACCGCCAACTTGAACGAAGGACCGACAACCGTGAAAAACAGAAAAAATATATTTGGCGAAATATTCCGAAAGTTTTTTATAAGATTTCCGGGCCGGATTAGTGAAATAATCTGGAG
>JAQVBP010000002.1:30596-42549 GCA_028690255.1 Methanosarcinaceae archaeon | reverse complement strand
AGAGGGGAAAGGAAATTTGAAAAACGAGAGGGGGAGAATTGAAAAGCAGGGGGAAGAGGGGAAAGGAAATTTGAAAAACGAGAGAGGGGGAATTGAAAAGCAGGGGGAAGAGGGGAAAGGAAATTTGAAAAACGAGAGAGGGGGAATTGAAAAGCAGGGGGAAGAGGGGAAAGGAAATTTGAAAAACGAGAGAAGGGGAATTGAAAAGCAGGGGGAAGAGGGGAAAGGAAATTTGAAAAACGAGAGGGGGAGAATTGAAAAGCAGGGGGAAGAGGGGAAAGGAAATTTGAAAAACAAGAGGGGGAGAATTGAAAAGCAGGGGGAGAGGGGAAAGGAAATTTGAAAAACGAGGAAAGGGGAATTGAACTTACTTATTTTTCCCTTATTCGATTTTCGAACGTATTCCTTTAGCCCGATTGTATATTTTAATAGCTTCCCGATTCTTTTTCCTCTTCATCAATAAATAAGCATATTTTTCTAAAAGGGCAGCAAAATCAAGACTGGTCTCCCTTCCATTATTTTCCATAATTTTAATTGATCTTTCATAACAGGACCTGGCCTTGAGGTACTTGTTTTGATCATAGTAAAATGCCGCTAAATTGTTAAGGCAAGCAACTACGGTTGGATGATCAGGGCCAAGAGAGTTTTCGATGATTTCAAGAGCACGTGTATACAGAGATTCGGCGTCGGAATACCTACCCAGATTTTTATAAACGGCCGCTAAATTGTTAAGGCGAGTACCCACGTCCGGATGATCGGGACCAAGAGAGGTTTCGGTGATTTCAAGGGCACGAACACACAGAGGTTCGGCGTCGGAATAGCGACCCATGTCACTATATATTGCCGCTAAATTGTTAAGGCATGTACCTACGGCAGGATGATCGGGACCAAGAGAGGTTTCGGTGATTTTCAGAGCACGGGTACACAGAAGTTCAGCTTCGGAATGGCGACCCAGATCACTGTAAACCAAAGCTAAATTGTTAAGGCGAGTACCCACATCCGGATGGTCGGGACCAAGAGAATTTTCAGTGATTTTCAGAGCACGAACGCACAGAGGTTCGGCATCGGAATAGCGACCAAGCTCACTGTAAACTCCAGCTAAATTATTAAGGCGAATACCCATATCCGGATGGTCGGGACCAGGAGAGTTTTCGGTGATTTTCAGAGCACGGATAAACAGGAGTTCGGCGTCGGAATAGCGACCCAGAGCTTTATAAATTAAAGCTAAATTGTTGAGACTCTCTGCTATAGCCGGATCATCCGGAGTTAAGATATTTTCCCGGATTTTTAATGCACGCACAGATAGTGATTCGGCTTTTGAATACCTGCCCAAATCTTTATAAAGTTCGGCTAAATCGACGAGACTCCCGGATATGTCTAAATGTTCGGGGCCTGATACTTTTGTTCGAATTTCCAGTGAACCTGTCAAAAGTAACTCGCTTTCCTTAAAACGTGCACGTTTATGCAGGTACTTTCCGCTTGCATTCAGTAATTTTGCAGACTCTTCAATTTCTATGTTCCACAGTTTAATGTGTTCTGCACAGATCTGTACATGGGGAAGAAGCCTCTCACAAAGCTCCCAATTTTCATACTCGACTTCGGGAAATGTAAGATTTACAGCTTTTACAACACGTTCGGCCCAGAGTTGCTGCGTGCTTTCATCCATTCCGTCTCTTAGCACCGCCTGTACGGGGCTGTGAACGTCGTAGGTCTGGAGCTCAGTGTCACGGGTGATTAAGTAATATTGCACGAGGAGTTCAAGAATTTCATCTAAAACCCGGGGGGCACTTTCAATGTCTTTTAGAGCCGAAGAGATTACAGGCCCCAGTTCCTTTGCTCCTTTGATAAAAAGCTCAGATGGGATGTTAGTGGAGTTTAGAAACGCACTTGCAAACAACAGTTCTGTCGAGGCCTTTGAAATTTCACCCGCCTTTTCGAAGTTCAAGAGCCAGGTGATAGCTACTGATTCTGGATAGTAATCCACTTCAACCTTGAATTGTTCCAATAACTCGAATCCATGTTTTTTGTACCTCTGAAGATAAGCTTCAAAGCTACATTTTGTATTCCCGATATAAGCTCCGGCCTGTTCCACCCCCAATGGCAGAGAATCAAGTTCGGATATAAGCTCGTCAAGTGCTTTGAGTTCTGAAGATTCTAAGTTTTTACGTCCAGTACTTTTGATGAAAAACTTTCGTGCCTCGTCAGGAAGCATTTTATCCTCTCAGAAGAATCGATCACTTTTAAGTATAATTTAGTAATCTACCTTATTAATATTACCATGTTGCAAATTTATTATATAAGTGTTGTTAATTTGTCAGGATTATTTAAAAAGAAAGTTGGAGAAAAGCATATTTTTAAAAATCGTTTTGGGAACTGGGTAAAACAGGTTTTTTCAAGGGGGATAGAGGTGGTGGGGGGAGGAGGAGAAAGGGGGAAAAAATCTATTTTCTTGCTGTACGGGTTTAATCAAATATTGAAGAAAAATGGAAATGTATATATTTATAGAACATCTCAAAGAAGCAATCCATTATCATTATTGTTGGAGACGATACAAATGAAGAAATCATCGGTGTTTGGTTTATCTATTATTCTTATGGTCCTTATGAGTGGATGCATTACTATGTCCTTTGATTCAAAGGTAAATAGGAATGGGGAAATTGTTCAATATGATATAATAATTGATACAAACTCCTTGGTATATGGTATGTTAAATTCTGAAATGTCTGAGGATGGAAAAACCTTGCGAGAAAGCGTGATCTCGAAAGGTGGAAAGTATGAAGAAGAATGGGATGGAGACGACGTTAAGATAATTATAAAAGACATTCCTCCCGAAGATGCATACACAGAAAAAACTGAAAAGTATCTCATATATAAGGACCCAATTCTGGATTTAGCCTCTGATTATGAAAATGATGAAAAAGATCCCTTTGGCATAAATAATGCGATGGATTCCGCTATAAAAATTCATTATTATTTAGAAATGCCAAATGAAATAATTGATTCCAATGCTGACTTTGTAGATGGAAACAAAGCCGAATGGCATATGGTCAATGTAAACTCAATGAGAGATGTCTATGCAAAATGTGAAGTTCCTTTTTTACCTGGAATCAGTTTATTCAGTAGCCTCTGCATGCTGCTTATTATTGCATCGATCAAAAAAAGGTAACTGTAACTAATATTGTCTATTTGGTTAAGTTTGTGATTATCACACCATTCAAACTTAACCAAAAAATTATTGTTTATTTTTATGTAAGGTTTTTTCTCAAAGGGGATAGAGGTGGTGGGGGTTGCAGGGGGAGGAGGGGAAAGGGGGAAAAAAGCTTGATGAATGAAAGACAAAAAATAGTCCGCTTGAGCGAGCAACGCGAGCGAAACGGACACCGTGCTCCCGAAGCGGAATTCGGGTTTTTCAGATACCGCAAAGCTTAATCAATTCCCTGGCCCACACCAATTTTTTCTTCTTAATCGGATTCACAGCCGGGTCCTCAAAATCAAACCCAACCAACAGGACGCTTGCGGCCCCAAATTCTAGAGCCACAAAGACGCAGCGGTCCCCGTCACTGAAGCCCCCGAAATTGTAGACCCTATCAAAAGGCCCGGCCTGGGTTGTTGCTATAAATCTCTTAAAACGGGGCACGTATTTCTCAAGCTTATCCGGATTGTCTCCGTGGGCGTGGATAAGGAGAAGCGAACCTTTTTCGCAGGCCGTGATTTCTTTTTCGATATCGACTTCGGAATTTCCGTCGAGATCCGTCACGATTACTTCCGGGATCCGGCCGAGGTCCATAAGGATGGCAGCGGCCCCGTCGGCTGCAATAATAACAAAATTGGAAAGCTCGAGTTCCAAAAGCTCCGCACGCAGGGTCGGAGCGTTTCCGCAGACCAGCACGGGCTTTTTTGAAATAACGAACTCAAGTTCGGAAAGGCCGACAGAATTTGCCTCTGTCAGCATCCCGGAAAGGAGAAGTGCCGCCTGCTCATCACCGAGCCGATCAAAACCAAAGTCTTCCAGTATTTTTTTGTAAATTGGCTCCCAGGCAGCAAAGTCCAGTGAAATCAACTCCTTCCGGGTTTTCCTCAGATTTTCTTTCGTATAAAACTCACTCTTTTATATAAAACTCACGAATCAATCACAATTCAAACCACCGGGTGAACGCCAGAGCAACCTTAAATGGTGTATAAATGGTGTATATCTGGCATATATCCGGCGTTCATTCCTTATTCCTGCTTTTTCTTCCTGTTAGGCCTTCGAGATGCCCATTTTCATGGCAATGCCCTCGACGTCCCAGGCCTTGACAAGGGCCCCGGAAACCTCGGCTGCGGAGGAGAGTTCAAAGCTTGCGGCCCGGACTTCTTCGGCGATCAGGCCTTTGAGGGGCTCTACAAGGCCCATAACCCTTTCGTCCTCGATCCGGACTTCGGCTTTGATGTTCTCGTCCACAATAAGGTCAAGTTCCTTTCTCATATCCTGGAGGCGGCGGATGACTTCCCTGGAATAGCCCTCGCCTTCGAGTTCGGGGGTCAGGTTGGCGTCCACGTAGACCAGGCCTGCTGAGGACCCTGCACTTGCGACTCCTTCAGGTAAAGTTTCTGCGAAGTTGGCCATTTCAGGGGTGATGGTAACAGAGCTTCCGTCGGCGAGGGTTAGCTCGAATTCCCCGGCTTCGGCAAAGGCTTTCTTGAGAACCGCGCCATCGACCTCTTTCAGGGCAGCGGAAACCTTGCCTGCATCCCTCTTAAAGACCGGCCCAAGCTTCCCGGGGTCCGGAATAACTTCAAGGCCAAGTTCGTCCCAGCTTTCTCCGACGCCGGTCAGCACGATGGCCTTGGAGTTGGTCTGGTCTTTCAGAACGGATGAAAGCCTCTTAACAGCTACGGCTGCGGCCCCTGTCTCGGGGCTGACCACGATCCGGGCAACAGGCCACCTGAGTTTCCTGCCTACCTTCTGGCGGGCATTTGAAGCGGCTTCCACGATTGAACGGGCCGTGGTCATGGCGGCTTCGAGTTCGGGGTCAAGGTATGCCTCATTGACCTCGGGCCAGTCGCACATGTGAATGGACTCGGGGGCCTTCGGGTCCACGTTCCGGACGAGGTTCTGATACATCTCCTCGGCAAGATAGGGCATGAAGGGGGCAAGCAGCCTGGTCAGGGTCACGTAGACCTCGTAGAGCACGCTGTAGGCAGCAAGCTTGTCCGGGTCCTCGGCTTCGGTCCAGGTCCTCGGCCTGATAAGCTGGATGTACCAGCGGGAGAGGTCTTCAAGAGTGAACTCCAGGATTTCCCGGACGGCCTTGTGGAGCAGGTAGCCGCTCATGGCTTCGTCCACGGCCTTGATCATGGACTGGGCCCTTGAAAGGATCCACCTGTCTTCTTCCCGGAGAGCGTCCCTGACAGAGTCCAGGGAAACTTTCATGGGGTCGAACTTATCGAGGGCCATGTAAGGGAGCGGGAAGCGGAAGACGTTCCAGAGGATATTAATGGACCTGTGGACGGTTGCGACCTCTTCCCAGTTGAACTTAAGGTCTTCCCAGGGGGCACTTGCGGAAAGCACATAGGCCCTGAGGGTGTCTGCTCCGAATTTGTCGATTACATCCTGCGGGGTAATGACGTTTCCAAGACTCTTGGACATCTTCTTTCCCGTGCCGTCAAGGGTGAAGCCGTGCATGAGCACACTCTTGTAAGGAGCACGCCCGAACCCGACCATGCTCGCCCCGAGCTGGGAATAGAACCAGCCGCGGGTCTGGTCATGGCCTTCGGTGATGAAATCGGCGGGCCACCATTCGTTAAAGTCTTCTTCATGCTGCGGGAACTTCAGGGTTGCCCAGGAAGCGACGGCCGAGTCAAACCAGACATCAAAGACGTCTTCCACACGTTTCATATCCCCCCCGCATTCACAGGGGATGATTACTTCGTCCACGTAGGGCCGGTGCAGCTCGATCTCGGCACTGGCGTTGGACTTTTCGACCAGTTCCTGCTTTGTCCCGATAACTTCCATCTTTCCGCATTTCCGGCATTTCCAGACCGGAATGGGGATTCCCCAGTAGCGCTGTCTGGAAATACACCAGTCCCTTGCACCTTCCACCCAGGTCCTGAACCGGGCCGAACCCGCCCAGTCGGGATACCAGTCCACGGCCTCGATTTCGGCAAGCATTTTCTCTTTAAGTTCCGTGATCTTGAGGAACCACTGCTCGGTTGCAAGGTAGATGATCGGAGTCTTGCAGCGCCAGCAGTGCCCGTACCTGTGGGTGATGCTTTCCTCGGTCAGGAGCCGGTCGCGCTCAAGCAGGTCTTCGATGACAACGGCATTGGCTTCCCTGATGTTCATGCCGGCATACTTTCCGGCTTCTTCGGTGTAGGCTCCGCTCGGGCCGACCGGGCAGAAAATCGGAAGCTTGTTTTTAACCCCGACTGCAAAGTCGTCCATCCCGTGCCCGGGGGCGATGTGCACACAGCCGGTGTTTTCGGCGGTTACGTATTCGGCCTCGTAGACATTGTGCCTGAATTCGGCCTGGAGCGGGACGAGGTCCGCAAGCGGGCTTTCGTACTCAAGCCCTGCAAGGTCTTCTCCGAGCAGGGTTTCAAGGATTTCGTAGTCCGTGTACCTGCCCTTCCGAAGCACGTTTTCTATGAGAGTCGTGGCTGCTATCAGGACTTCTTCTTTGCCGTCCTGACGGACTGCCCTGAACTTCGCGTATTCGAAGGAAGGGTGGACCGCGACTGCGATGTTTGAGGGAATGGTCCAGGGGGTTGTGGTCCAGATAACGATGAAGGTGTTTTCCTCACCTTTGACCTTGAATTTAACGTAGATTGAAGGGTCCGTCCGGTCGGCGTATTCGACTTCGGAGTCGGCGATGGCGGTTTCGCAGCGGGGACACCAGTTAACCACGCGCTTGCCCACGTCGAGCAAATCCTTTTTCTCGGCCTGCTTGAGAGTCCACCAGGCGGCTTCGATGTACTCGTCCTTGAGGGTCATGTAGGGGGCTTCCCACTGGAGCCAGACCCCGAGTCTCTCGAACTGTTCGGTCATGGCCTGTTGCTGGCCAAGAGCAAACTCCTTGCATTTGGAGATGAAGTTCCCGACCCCGAAACTCTCGATATCTTTCTTGGACTTAAAGCCCAGAACTCCTTCGACCTTGACCTCGATGGGCAGCCCGTGCATATCCCAGCCCGGGCGCTCCATGATGTTCCGGTTATGCATGGAATAGTAGCGGAGAATGGAATCTTTGATGATCTTGTTCCAGGCAGTCCCCAGGTGGATGTGTCCGGTGGTGTAAGGAGGTCCGTCCACGAAGAATAACTTTTTTCCGGTTTTTCGGCGCTCCCGGGTCCTCCGGTAGGCGTCGGTTTCGTCCCAGAACTGCGTTACTTTTTGTTCAATTTGTTCTGCTTCGTATTTGGCAGTAATTTCTTTTATCATCTGGGGGTCACCCTATAAAGATTAGTGTAAGTTTAAAGATCCGATTTTGCGACTGGCCAACGCTGAGTGTTTGCCGTACAGTAAAGTCTAATCAGTAATTGCTACACTTAATTTAAGCTTTGTTGTATTACAAAGAAAAAACAGCTCCTGCCGTGTAAGAACCCGGGGGTTTTAACCACAATAACCCCCCGGAGCCTCACCTCTGGATAAAACAAAAAGTCGTATTCAAAATCCGGAATAGGGGACTCAATAAAATTTTTCGCAAAAACCGGCCTCATATATTTGCCCTGTTTTCAAGGTTGCCGGATTTTCAACACCATGACCCGGTTTTTGTATGTACACTTTTCCACATTACCAGGTTTTTACTTCTACGAATCAAAACCAATTTCCGGCAAAAGTTGATGATTTCCAGGGGACAGCGCTCTCACCGGTCGCACAAGCGAGCGGCCTTTTCGTGAGGACAAAAAAAATTGGACTTGACAGAAACCCGGACTTGAAACACGCCCGGCCGCCTGCGTCGGCCGTTGAGGGGGCGGGGTTTCGGAACCACAACACTCAACCCAACCCGGTAAAACCAAAAGATCCAGCTAATAAATCCGGGCCCTGTGACTCAAAAGGCTTTTCGCCATCTTCGACCAGGGGCCCTGATTTTGTGGCTCAACCCCAATTTCCGAAAATTATTCACTGATTTTGAGTGGAGAAGTACTGCGGAAACCAGGGTCCCGCAAACATCCTCCAATCAATTATCTTCCATTACCGATACAATCGTTTCCGGCTCCTCATACCACCTGTTCGGAAGCGTGTAAGCCAGTGCCTCATTGTAGCTGTCAGGCAGGAAGAACTTTGTACCGCGGTCCTGAAGGGCCTCTACAAAATCCGGGTCGAGAGCGTCCAGTTTTACCTTGCACTGCGAAGCGAGTTCATAGCTGCGAATGCGGTAGAGGGCAAAACGTTTGTTGTAGAGCGCAGAGGCTGAATTCGGGTTGATTGCAAGTGCCCGGTCGTAGCAGGAAATAGCCTCCTCAATTTCTCCATTTACATTGAGGATAAAGCCTTTGTTGTACCAGGCTGTTATGCAGTCGGGCCTGAGTTGAAGCACCTTGTTGTAACAGGTCAGAGCAGCATTATCACTGCTGACCTTGTAGTGGGCAGCCCCCTTGAGGTACCAGGCAACCACGTTGTTCGGGTCGTATTTCAGAACGTTATCATAGCAGCTTATGGCCTCGAGATAGTTGCCCTGCATGTAGAGGTCAAAGCCCTTGATATTATAAGCCTTAACGTTTGCGGGCTCAAGCTCGAGGACCCGGTCATAGCAGGCAATAGCTTCCACATACCGTCCCAGGTGATCAAGAACTGCCCCTTTTCTGAACAGGACAGAGGAATCGAGAGGAGAAAGCTCAAGGATCCTGTCGTAAGTTGCGATGGCTGCTTCCCCCTGCCCGAGCTGCTCGAGCGCTCTGCCTTTTTCGGAAAGGGCTTCAATGTTCAGGGGTTCAAGTTCAAGGACCTTATCATAGCTTTCCACCACCTCCGAGTACCTTCCAAGCTCCCCGAGAGCTACAGCCCTCTGAGTCCACACCCCCGCGTTTCCGGGTTCAAGGGCAAGGATTTTATCATAGCCGCCAATGGCTTCGGAATAATTCCCGAGCGTTACGAAAGCCGACGTTTTTTCCGAAAGAGCCTGTAAATTTCCGGGTTCAAGCTCAAGGACCCTGTCATAGTACCCTATAGCTTCCTCATAGCGCCCGAGCCTTCCTACACTGGAGGCCAGGCTCTGCCAGGCCATGACGGAGTGCGGGTCAAGGGTCACGGCTTTTTCATATGATGCGGAAGCCTCCTCGTATCTTCCTATCCGTTCTAAAATTAAGCCTTTTTCGGACCAGGCCGCGGTATTGTTGGGATTAAGCATGAGGACATTCTCATAAGAGCCAAGGGCGTCATCATTCATCCCAAGTATTCCTGAAACCGAAGCTTTTCCATGCCAGACCTGCTCGAAAACAAAATCTGGATCGAAACTCTCAAGGCTTTCAGGATCAAAAGTCAGAGGAGCCTCACTGTCCTCCAGGCCGTTATATCCGAGCAGGTAGAAAAAAAAGCCTTTCTTCTGCAGGGTTTCAATAACATCGACGTTAATACCCGTTTCGTCCGGGCCTGAGGTTTCGGAAGTGCCCATGGTGTTTCCCAGCACTTCCAGGCCCTCATTCAATTTAAAACGGGCCGGGGCATAAGTCGGGTTAATCTGAAGGGCCTGCCTGTAACATTCGACAGCTTCGGAGTAACTTTCGACCTTTCCGATCTGGTCCAGAGCAAGCCCTTTTTTATACCAGAGTTCCGCACTCCCGGGTTCAAAAGCAAGGACCTTGCTGTAGCACTCAACGGATTCCTCGTATTTTTCAAGCTTGACAAGGGCCGAAGCCTTACTGTACCAGGCAAGGGTATAGTTTTCATTCAGCTCAATAGCCTCATTATAGCATCTGGCAGCGTCCTTATATTTTCCGAGCTTCGCAAAAACAGCCCCTTTCTTATACCAGACCAGGGGAGAGTCAGAATCAAGTTTCAGGGCTTTTCCATAACATTCAGCGGCTTCAGTAGACCTTTCAAGCCGGTCGAGGACCAGGGCCTTCCGGTACCATATCACAGGGTGCTTTGAATCTTCCTCAAGAGCCTGGTCATAACAATCCAGTGCGTTTTCATAATTTCCGAGTTCATCAAACGCCAGGGCCTTTTCATACCAGATCTCCCCTACCTTTGAATAAAACACAGAAGGCTCCGGGTAGCACACTACCGCCGCATCTCTGGCGAGGAGTTTTTCAAGAAGGATATCGTTGCCGGGAGCTTCGGTTTCAAGAGTGGTATCGGGGTTCTGGGCTCTGGAAAAACATTCAATTGCAGCTTCGGTTTGTCCCAGTTTTTTAAGGGAAGATCCCTTGCTGTACCAGGCATCGGAGTTGCCGGGGTCGTAATTAAGGATTACATCGTAGCACTGGATTGCTTCGGAGTATCTGGAAAGCTGCTCGAGATCAGCCCCTTTTTTCTGGAGAGTTTCGAGGTTCGCGGGATCGGAAAGAAGGACATTGTCATAACATTTAATTGCATCTTCATAGTTTCCAAGCCGGTCGAGGACAAGCCCTTTGCTGAACCAGGCATCGGTATAAGCAGGAGCAAAGGATATGGCCTTGTCATAATATTCGAGGGCAGTCTCATTATTTCCGAGATAATCGTAATTCTGTCCTTTCTGATACCAGAGAGTGGCGTTGTTGGGGGTGATATTGAGTGCACCGTCAAAACATTCTATGGCGCTTTCATACTGCTCAAGTCCTTCAAAAGCCATCCCCTTCATATACAGGGCCTCAGCACAGCCCGAAGAAAAGATCAGGGCTTCTTCAAAGGCTATCCGGGCCGGCTGGTGCAGACCAAGCTCTGTGAGGACTTTCCCTTTCCTGTAAGAGACCTTTGTCCGGTAAACTTCAAGAGCAAACACTTTTTCAAAGCTCTCTATTGCGTCGGAATAGCTTTCATGCTTATAAGCTTCGAGTCCTGCGTTGAAAATAACCGAAGAGGAGTTCGGAGAAGTCTTAAGAGCTTTATCGAAGGCCTCAACCGCAGGTTCGTACCTTTCGAGGGCCTCAAGAGTACAGGCTTTCCCGTACCAGGTAGCAGTGGAATTCTGATCCAGTTCGAGCGCTTTTTCATAACAGATAAGCGCTTCCGTATAATTACCTAGCAGATAGCAGTTCTGACCCTCATTCCCGAGGGCCTCGGCATCAATCGAGTTCGGCTCAAAATCAATAACGTCGAATGCATTCTGTAGTTCCCCCGAAGACGAATTTAAAGATAAAACCCCCTCTCCATCAAAACCCAGGACAGGGTGGAGTATACCTCCAGCCGATATAATGCATAAACAGGCAATAAACCAGAATGTGAATGTACTGATTAAAGATTTTCCCGCCGCCATGAAATTCCTCTTTTTTATTGAGTTAGTTTGACCAGAAGTTACCTAAACATAGGTGCACTCTCTTTTAACAAAGAAACTTTCAATACATAATGTACTGCAATTCAAAATTATGTCCATAAATTTGGGCTTTGAAATCGCTGCTTGTCAACGTAAAGAACCACAGATGGAAATATATGGACACGGATAAACGCGAATTTAAGGCATCCTCTTCCATGGTTTTATTCTCTAATTGCAGAACGTTAAACAGAAAATTTACAGATAAATTTGAACAGTCGAACTAAGGAAGTTTCTTTCAATGCATTCGATGACCCTTATAACTTATTGAAACCAGACCCCAACAAACTGATTACAATTTATGTGTATGACTGGCTTATATTTTAATTTATTGATACAACAATGATGTGTTCCATGTTTTTTATAGCCATAATCCTATTAGAAATGTACGGTGAACCTTTTGTCAGGACTTATGATTTATATAAGAAATCCTTCCTGAAATTATGATTTTAATATTATATTTAGTGATTGCTATATTAAAATAACACGGTTAAGGAACTCCGATCCCCGAAGGGATTTGCAAAAAA
>JAQVBP010000002.1:27514-30496 GCA_028690255.1 Methanosarcinaceae archaeon | reverse complement strand
AAAGATATAATAAAATATGTCAAAAGATATCCTGCACACAAGATCATGGACAAAAAAGACTTTTATTATTTCAGAGCCCGGTTCAGGAGATACGTAGCCCGTTTTATTTCCCCGGACCCCCTTATTCAGAAAAACATCAGGCTTAAAGCCGACCATACGAAGAGAGTTTGTGAAAACATTCGCCTGCTCGCCAGAGCCGAAACCCTGGGAGAGAAGGAATGTTGCCTTGCCGAAGTAATCGCCCTTTTTCACGACCTGGGCCGCTTCGAGCAGTTTTCAAAATATAAGACGTTCAAAGATTCCGATTCAGAAGACCATGCCGCCCTCGGGGTCAGGGTCCTGAAAGAATCCGGCATAATCTCCCACCTGCCCCGAAAAGAACAGCATATAATCTACAAAGCCATTGAATACCACAACCGTATGCAGATCCCAGCAGAAGAAGAAAATGAAGAAGTTGTTTTTTACTCAAAACTGATAAGGGACGCCGATAAACTGGACATACTGAAGCTCATAACCGAACACTATGAAGGCTCCGGAACTTCCTCGAACCCGGCGCTCGAACTCTACCTGCCCGACAGTCCGGCATGTTCGGAGGCCATAATCAGGGACATCCTGAACAACAGGATGGCAAATATAAGCGACGTAAA
The DNA here is from genome assembly GCA_028690255.1 of Methanosarcinaceae archaeon. Classification (GTDB taxonomy): domain Archaea; phylum Halobacteriota; class Methanosarcinia; order Methanosarcinales; family Methanosarcinaceae; genus JAQVBP01. The sequence goes on along the minus strand of JAQVBP010000002.1, from coordinate 29,849 downwards.
GAATATAAATGACGTGAACCTCCTGCGCCTGAGCTGGGTCTTTGACCTGAATTTCCCGGAAACCTTTGTTCAGTTAGAAAGGCAGGGTTACCTCGAAAAAATTTATGCGACTCTCCCGAATACGGAAGGAGTGCGCAGGGTCAGGACACACCTGAAAGCCCATCTGGGTGCGCAAAAAAAGGAACGGAATTGAAATCTCAATTCTAATGTTAACTGGAAACTTGAAATACTAGAGTATACTTATTTAAAAACAGTTCTCAAAGCCCCAGGAGAGAGCCGGGCGATAGTACCTGCTCTCCAGACGCTAAAGCAATGGGACCCCCTTTCCTTCCCTTCCCTTCTTACCGCAGGGGCCCGGAGGAGGGCAAATAATATATTTAATGTGTATAATTATAAAGGGTCCGCAAAATGCGGATACTCTTACAAAACATTATACGCCAAAGATTCCTGAGCTAAAGACTCAGAGGTTTTCTACTTCGTTCTTATAAAATATATTCATATTAAATATAAATCCAAAACACAACTGAGGGATTGTATTATTCGAACATATCCGCTTTCTGGACACGACGTTAAGAGATGGTGAACAAACCCCGGGTGTGGCACTTACAAGAGAAAAGAAACTCTTGATTGCCCGGGCCCTGGACGAACTGGGGGTTTCCGTAATCGAGGCAGGCTCCGCAATCACTTCCAAGGGAGAGCGGGAGTCCATCAAGGCCGTTGCAAACGACGGGCTTTCCGCCGAAATCTGTAGTTACTGCAGAATTGTAAAAGCCGACGTGGACCATGCCCTGGAATGCGATGTGGATTCCATCCACCTGGTAGCCCCGGTCTCGGACCTGCACATCCGGACCAAGCTCAATAAAGACCGGGACGCAGTGCGAAAAATTGCGGCCGACGTCACGGAGTATGCAAAGGATCACGGTTTAATCGTGGAACTTAGCGGAGAAGACTCTTCGAGAGCCGACCTCGGCTTCTTAAAGGCCCTGTACGCCGACGGAATAGAGGCAGGAGCCGACCGTTTATGCTACTGCGACACGGTAGGACTCCTTGTGCCTGAAAAAGCAACCGAAATATTCAGGGAATTATCCGCTTCCCTGAAAGCCCCGATAAGCATCCACTGCCACAACGACTTCGGTTTTGCAACTGCCAACACCGTAGCCGCCCTTGCAGCCGGGGCAAAACAGGCCCATGTGACGATAAACGGTTTAGGGGAACGGTCCGGAAACGCCGCTCTGGAAGAAGTGGTCATGAGCCTTGAATGGCTTTATAAATATGACACGGGGATCAAGCACGAGCAGATCTACAGGATTTCCAGGCTGGTAAGCCGCCTTACCGGAATTCCTGTCGCCCCGAACAAAGCCCTTGTGGGAGGCAACGCCTTTACCCACGAGGCGGGTATCCACGTCCATGGACTCCTTGCCGACAAAGCCACTTACGAGCCCATGAGCCCCGAGCAAATCGGAAGACAAAGGCAGATCGTTCTTGGAAAACACGCAGGCAGGAGTTCGATTACCCTGGCCCTGGAAGAAATGGGACTTAAAGCCGGGGAGGCCCAGGCCGAAGAAATCTTCGCACGGGTTAAACAGATTGGCGACCAGGGGAAGTTCGTAAGCGACTCCGACCTGCAGACCATTGCGGAAAATGTGCTTGATATCTACACCGAGCCTATTGTAAAGCTGGAAGAGTTCACCATAGTATCCGGAAACCGGGTAACTCCTACCGCCTCCGTAAAACTCAGAGTAAAAGAAAAGGAAATCGTACAGGCCGGGATAGGAAACGGGCCTGTGGACGCCGTAATCAACGCCATCCGACGGGCTGTCCGTTCCTGTGCGGAGGATATCATCCTTGAAGAGTTCCATGTCGATGCCATCACGGGAGGAACTGATGCCCTTGTGGAAGTAAGGATGAAGCTCTCCAAAGACGGCAAAACGATCACCTCCAGCGGGGCCAGGACGGACATTATCACAGCTTCCGTGGAAGCCCTGATGAACGGGATGAACCGGCTGGTCCGGGAAGATTGAAGGCTAAAAAGCCAGAGCTCTGCGGCCCGGGTCGGACCCAGGGTCAACTCCTCCCCCCTAAAACCTTCGCCTGAAGGCCCCCGGGTCTGGAGTATCGGGTCTGCTGAGGGAGGATAAATGTGGAAAACGGGGAGGTAAGGCTTTGTATCTGGAAATTACTGGAGAGATTAACTCCCTCTCCCCTCTTTTATCCGTATTGCAGGGATTTTGGGTCAGGGTACAGGATTAATTCTCTGATTTTCCGAAAAGACCCGCATCCATATATAATATAATTCGTCATACATGATTGATTATGAAGTATCGACAAAATTCAG
>JAQVBP010000002.1:24813-27414 GCA_028690255.1 Methanosarcinaceae archaeon | reverse complement strand
ATGAACTGATTCAGGATGAACTGATTCAGGATGAACTGTGTCGAAAAAGAAAAATAATTAATAATAGATTATATTAAAAGCATGACACTTGGAAGCCCTCTGTACTCTAAGGACAAAACGGCAGGGACCGCTACAGGGAGCGGGACCGAAAAAAGAGAGGCCGCAAAAAATAAAATGTAGTTTTAGAGACAGACGACCTTCTAAAGACAGGAAGGAGATATAAAATGACAACCGGGTCAAAAGAAAAAGTCAACGGTGCCAGGGCTCTGATAAAGTGCCTGGAAGAAGAGGGAGCAGACACCCTTTTCGGATATCCGGGAGGGCAGGTAATACCCTTCTACGATGAACTCTATGATTCAGACCTGCACCACATACTCGTACGCCATGAACAGGCAGCAGCTCATGCTGCGGACGGATACGCCCGCGTGACGGGCAAAACCGGGGTCTGCATTTCTACATCAGGCCCAGGCGCAACCAACCTGGTAACAGGTATTGCTACCGCATACATGGACTCCGTACCCATGGTAGCCTTAACCGGACAGGTCCCGCAGTTTTTGATAGGGAACGACGCCTTCCAGGAAGCTAACATTACTGGAATTACCCAGCCCATTACCAAGCACAACTACCTCGTACAGGATGCAAACGAATTACCCAGAATTATGAAAGAAGCCTTCCACATAGCATCCACCGGAAGGCCCGGCCCGGTATTAGTAGACCTTCCAAAAGACGTTCAGAACTCCGAGATTGAATTCTACTACCCTGAAAAAGTAGAACTCCGGGGATACAAACCGACCTACAAAGGAAACCTCCAGCAGATCAAAAGAGCGGCAGGGGAAATTGCAAACTCCACCAGACCGGTCATCTACGCCGGCGGCGGGGTGATCAGTTCCAATGCGAGTGCCGAACTCGTGAAGTTTGCCGAAACCATTATGGCTCCCGTGACGACAACCCTTATGGGCATAGGGGCAATCCCGACAGACCATTTCCTTAACATCGGGATGCTCGGTATGCACGGGAGCAAATACGCAAACTATTCAGTCCAGGAATCCGACCTGATAATAGCGGTCGGGGCCAGGTTCGACGACAGGGTTACAGGAAAACTGGAGTCCTTTGCCCCGAACGCCCGGGTCATCCACATTGACATCGACCCTGCGGAGATTTCAAAGAACGTGCCCGTGCACATCCCTATTGTGGGTGACGCAAAAGAAATCCTCAGGGCCCTGGCCAAATACGTGAAGTGCTGCAGAAGCGAGGCCTGGATTGCAAAGGTAAATGAGTGGAAAAAGGAATACCCGCTTACTTACCGGAAGGACTCGAAGGTCATACAGCCTCAGTTTGTCGTGGAAGAAATCTCGGCGGCCTGTAAAGACGCGATCATTGTTACGGAAGTCGGGCAGCACCAGATGTGGGCCGCGCAGTTTTTCAAATATAGTGAACCCCGCACCTTCCTCACCTCAGGCGGACTCGGGACCATGGGTTACGGTTACCCGGCAGCCATCGGGGCCAAAGTCGGACGGCCCGATAAAGTGGTTATTGATATTTCAGGGGACGGTTCTTTCCAGATGAACTCTCAGGAACTTGCAACCGCGGTCCAGAACGATATCCCGGTCGTTGCCGTTATCATGAACAACGGCTACCTGGGGATGGTCCGGCAGTGGCAGGAACTCTTCTATAACAGCCGCTACTCCTGTACAGATATCTCAGGAAGTGTTGACTTCGTGAAACTTGCCGAAGCTTACGGGGCTCTCGGGCTCAGGGCCGAAAGGCCTTCCGAAGTCAGGCCGGCAATCGAGGAAGCTATCAAATCGGGCAGGCCTGCCGTGATTGACGTGATAATCGAGCCCGAGGCAAACGTGTCCCCTATGGTTCCGGCAGGGGCCGCTATCAATGAAATCCTTGACCTGGAGGAACAGTAAATGAAACACACACTTGCGGTGCTGGTCGAAAACAGGGCAGGGGTCCTCTCAAGGGTTGCAAGCCTTTTTTCCAGGCGCGGGTACAACATCGACAGCCTGGCTGTGGGCGTGACCGAAGACCCGAGCGTTTCCCGGATGACCATCGTGGTCCACGGAGACGACAACGTGCTCGAACAGGTCACAAAGCAGCTTAACAAGCTTATCGACGTCATCAAGGTTTCGGATATCGGAAGTGATGATGCAGTCGAGCGGGAACTTGCCCTGATCAAGGTTGCGGCCGATGTGAACTCGAGGGCCGAGATCATACAGATCACAAACATCTTCCGGGCCAGGATCGTGGACGTTGCCCAGAAATCAATGACCGTGGAGGTCACAGGGGACGAAGAAAAGATCCTGGCAATGGAAAAGCTCCTCCGCCAGTTCGGAATCAAGGAACTGGTAAGAACGGGAAAGATAGCCCTTTCCAGAGGCCCGAAGAAAGTTTAAATATAATAGGCCGGGTAAAGGGAGTTCGCTGATTAATTATTTTTTACAGGTAGGGAATTTGCCAGAGGGGTCCTCCCCCCGGCCGGTTTCCCTGAATATGTAAAACAGGTAGAAAAATTCCCGGAAAATACCCTAAAAAAACAGAACATGTTTCATAAATCAAGGATATTTCCCGGTAATTAATAACGGATTTAGAATC
>JAQVBP010000002.1:18494-24713 GCA_028690255.1 Methanosarcinaceae archaeon | reverse complement strand
AATCTGAATTTAGAATCTTAACTTATAATATAGAAAGTTACAAGGAGAACAGAGCAATGGCAACAATAATTTATGATGATGAAACCACCTTTGACGCGATTCAGGACAAGACTATCGCAATAATGGGCTACGGAAGCCAGGGCCACGCCCATGCTTTGAACCTGCACGAGTCAGGCCTCAACGTGATCGTCGGACTCAGGGAAAACAGTTCCAGCCGCGCAAAAGCCGAAGCTGACGGCCTGACAGTCATGACTGTCTCTGAAGCTGCAAAAGCTGCGGACGTTATCATGATCCTCCTGCCGGACGAGACGCAGGCAGCAGTTTACTACTCCGAAATCGAGCCCAACCTCGAAGCAGGAAACGCGATTGCTTTCGCCCACGGGTTCAACATTCACTACAACCAGATCGTGCCCCCCAAAGACGTTGACGTCTTCATGGCAGCCCCCAAGGGCCCGGGCCACATCGTGCGCAGGACCTACACCGAAGGCATCGGAGTCCCAGGCCTGATCGCCGTCTACCAGGACGCGACCGGAAACGCGAGAGATATCGCTCTTGCCTACGCCAAGGGAATCGGAGCAGCCCGGGCAGGCGTTTATGAAACCACCTTCAGGGAAGAAACCGAGACTGACCTCTTCGGAGAACAGGTGGACCTCTGCGGAGGAGTTGCCTCCCTTATCAAGACCGCTTTCGAAGTCCTTGTGGAAGCCGGCTACCAGCCCGAGATGGCTTACTTTGAGACCTGTCACGAGGTCAAGCTCATCGTCGACCTGATCTATGAAGGAGGCCTTGAGAGAATGTGGCACTCCGTCTCCAACACCGCAGAATACGGCGGCATGACCGTGGGCCCGCAGATCATTAACGACGAGTCCCGCGAAGCCATGTACCTGGCCCTTGACAGGATCCAGAACGGAGAATTTGCCAGGGAATTCATCCTCGAAGGCATGACCAACCACCCTGTCCTCAAGGCAATGGAACGCCAGGAACAGGAACACCCCCTCGAAATCGTCGGCAAGCAGATCAGGGCAAACATCCCCTGGCTCAACAAGAAGATCGACGACGACTGAAATACCGGTAAAAGAGAATTAAATTATTTAAAATTAATATACTGGTAAAAAAGAATCGAAGATACAATCCGAATACATTTATCCGGATTGTACTCTCATTTTTGATTATACTTTTTTTCATTTTCTTCGAGGATCTTTTTTCTTTTTGGAGAAGCTGTTTTTTTGCAGGTTTTGTTTTTACAGGCCTCAAAACTGATATTCAGGAGCCTCCAGATCGTTCAGCCAGCAGGAGATAACTACCTGAAGTTCCTGTGTTGTGATCCTGCGGCCTCCGTCCGAGTCGGGATGGCTCCAGGGCAACCAGGTGGTGGGGGGTTCCAGGACAGTAATGTATTCCTCAGCCATATCAGTGCAGCTTCCATCACTCACGGTCAGGCTTACTGTGTATGTTCCGGGTTCTGTGTATTTGTGGGTAGGGGTCTGGATCGTTGAATCAGTCTCACCGTCCCCGTCAAAGTCCCAGTCCCAGTAAATGGCTCCGCTTGACAAATCAGTAAAGGACACGGTTAAGGGAGCAGGGCCTGAGATGGGAGATGCAGAGAAATCAGCTACAGGACCAAAAGCCAGTTCACACATGTAGATGTCTCCGTCTCCGTACTCCCAGTCTACCCAGACAATTCTGTTGCCGGATATTATGGGTCTGGACTGCTCACAAGCATAAAGGCAAATTGCGGTTTCAGTCCCGGTTGAGAGGTCATACATGTAGATGTCTCCGTCTTCGTGTCTCCAATCCTGCCAGACAATTTTATCGCCGGAAATCGAAGGCCACCACTGGTCATAAGAAGCTGTGCAGATTGCTCTTTCTTTCCCGGTTGCGAGATCATACATGTAGATGTCAGCATAATGGCCCCCATTTCGATAATCCTGCCAGACAATTTTGTCCCCGGAAATCGAAGGCCACCACTGGCTATTAGAAGCTGTGCTGATTGCGGTTTCAGTCCCGGTTTCGAGATCATACATGTAAATGTCAGCATAGTCGCCCCCATTCCTGTAATCTTCCCAGACAATCCTGTTGCCGGAAATTACCTGTCCACCCTGGTCACCGGAAGCTGTGCAAATCGCGGATTCTACCCCTGTTTTTAGATCATACATGTAGATGTCCGAGTAGTCGCCCCCGTTCCGGAAATCCTGCCAGACTATTTTGTCGCCTGAAATCGAAGGCATGTACTGGCCATAAGGAGCTGTGCAGATAGCTGTTTTGATCCCCGTTTCAAGATCGTACATGTAAATATCCGTATCGTCCCCACTGTAAACTCCCCAGACGATTTTGTTGCCGGAGATAGAGGGAAAAAATTCACCGAAATAACTATTACTAATTACTGATTCTGTCCCGGTGGGCAGGTCGTACATATGGATGTCCCAGTTTCCTGAACGGTTATCCTGCCAGACTATTTTGTCACCGGAAATCCAGGGCCAATCCTGATCTGCCCGGCTCATGCAGATAGGTGTTATTGTTAACTCTCCACCTGCTAATTCTTCAGTTCCCGAAACTAATTTTTTGTTTTCCGAAAACAATTCTTTGCTCTCTGAAAGTATGGCATTGCCCGCCGAAGATGCCCTGACCTGATTCAAATGCCTGAAATGGTCATTAGCAGAGTATTTTTCTGAAGTGACCAACCGATTTTCATCACTGGCTCCGGCTACATGTACTGCAAGAGCAACTAAAAATATAAGAGTTAGAGCAAAAAAACTTAAGTTTGAATATTTATTCATAGGACCACACTCTTTGAATAAATTCGCCGATTATTCAATTTAATATTTATATAGAATAAACCCCACATGTTTAAAAAATTAGAATTAAAGAGTATGTTTTGTAATGCAGGCATATAAACATTTTTTAAGATGTGCATAAAAATAAATATAGAGAAATTTCAAATTAGATCGTTTTTAAAGTTCAATTATAGAAAAAAACAGGGATAATCATATTAGTGTCGCGTCAACAATCAGGTGTTGAATAATTACGAACTATTGTAATTGATTCGATACGACATTATACGCATGACATGACATTAGAGCAGACCTGAAATTAGGTCTCAAACTGAAGGTGGGATATTGAAGGATAATAATCACAGAGTAATCGATACCATACTGTCAAGAAGGAGCGTCCGGGAATTCACGGGAACCCCGGTAAGCAGGGAAAAAATAGAAACCATTCTCGAAGCAGGCCGCTGGGCCCCCTCGGGTCTGAACAACCAGCCCTGGCGTTTTATCGTAATCCGGGAACCCGAGACAATCCTGAAACTCTCGGAATGTACTCATTACACGAAAGTGGTCGCAGGAGCCCCTCTCCTGATAGCAGTTTACCTGGACACGGAACATTCCTACTCCCATACAAAAGACGTCCTGGCAGCAGGGGCCTCGATCCAGAACATGCTCCTCGCTATTTGCGAACTGGGCCTTGGAGCTGTCTGGCTCGGGGAAATCCTGAAGCAGGCCGAAAAAGTGAACTCGATTCTCGAATGCCCGGAAAGCTTTGAGCTGATGGCCGTGCTTGCTACAGGAGAGCCGGTCCCGAAGGAGAGAACTTCCCCGAGAAAAGAGCTTAAGGAACTTGTGTTTGAGGAAAAATTCGGGAAGGGCTGGGGGGAGTAAAGCAGTTTTTGCGGCCTGACACGGCACTGTTTAACCATTCATAAAAATATATTATAAACGTCCCCTGAAAATGTTTTTTAAATTTTCTTTTTTCATGTGTACAACATTTTATGCAGTTGGAGGAAAAAGCCGGAATTGGGCCTGATTGAAGGATTAAGTTTATAAGCTACTTCGCACTATTAACAGCCAGCCAGTCCGGAAAGCCTTCTGTATTCTGCCTTCTGTCTTAATGAAGGCCCGTGGTGTAGTGGATATCACTGGAGCCTCCGGAGCTCCGAACCTGGGTTCGATTCCCAGCGGGCCTGCTGTTTAAAAAATGTCAGGGTTTTTCAGGCCCTGGCATTTAATTTTCGTTTTGAAATTTTATTCTTTTTTGTGGTTACTATGAGTCGGGGAAGAGGGAAGAGCAGGTCGGGAAGTTTTGGAAATTATTCAAATAGAGTCCGGCAGCCGATTTTCCAGAGCGCTTCGGGAGGAAGAATTTCTCTCCTGAAGGTAATTTTGCTGGCCGTTGTCCTGTATTTCCTGCTAAGGCTTATAGTGCCCCTGGTCTGGGTCCTCGTTGTGATTGCTATTTTGCTTATGGGCCTGAAATATATCTTGAAATGGTTCTGAAATTCCAGCCATTATGCATGGCCTTTGAGAACGCAAGGCCGGGTTTGAATTCGATTCCTCAGATTCCAACTTACTCAACGGACTCCTTCGTCGGCCATTGAAGGCCCGGGTTTTCTGAACCGTGTCAACCAAACCCACTCCGGCAAAACAAAAAGATCCAGCTCAAAAAACCGGACCTGGCGACTCCAAAGACATTTCGTCAAGACAGGTCAAATATATGTTTTATGTTTTTCAAGGTTGTCGGGCTTTGGCCGAGCGGTAGTTCACAAATCAATCCAGATACACGGAAATCGGGCATGATTTCGAAAGAGAGAGACGGCGCTCTCACCGGTCAGCTTGCTGACCGGCCTTTTCGGGACGACACACATAAAAACGAGTTCACAGAAACCCTGCGGGAAATGCTGAAAGATCCAATACCTCTCAAAAAAGGCGTTGAAAAAGTATGCATTTATTTCACATCATTTTTGAAACGCCCGGCCTCCTGCGTCGGCCGTTGAGGGCCCGAGTTTCCAAAATGCAGCAATCAACCCATCCCGGTAAAACAAAAATTCAGTCCACAAATCCGGACCAGGCGACTCAAAAGGCTTTTCTACACGCCCCACGAAATATATATTATATGTTTTTCAAGGTTGCCGGCCCTTCAACGCCACGGCCCGGTTTTGAGATGTACACTTCCCAACCTCGATCAGGCCTTCATTTTTACGAATCGAACCCAATTTCCGGCAATTATTCAGCTATCAATTTAAAAAAATCGCTTTCTTTTAAGTTTGAGTCTGTTTTCAGAAATCCGGCGTCCTGTCAAAGAACCAGCGTTTTTCCTGCAGGAAACCGGGTTTTGAAAATTCCTGCTCCGGACAAAAAAAAGAGGGGGAGAAAAAAGAAAATATACCTTCTCCCTGATTTGCATCCATAAATTCTATTTAATTGTTTTTCAGATACTCGTCAATGGCCTTTGCCGCTTTCTTGCCGGCTCCCATGGCGCTTATGACGGTTGCGGCTCCCGTTACCACGTCGCCGCCTGCAAAGACTCCGGGCTTTGAGGTTGCGCCGGTCCCGGCTTCGGCAACTACGGTTCCCCGCCTGCTCTGTTCAAGGCCCTCGGAACCTTTGAAGATGATGGGGTTGGGGGAAGTCCCTATGGCAATTATCACTACATCGGCCTCAAGGGTAAACTCGGAGCCTTCGATCGGGACAGGGCTTCTCCTGCCGGACTCGTCGGGCTCGCCAGGCTCCATTTTTATGCACTCGATGCCGGTGACGTTGAACTTGTCGTCGCCCAGGACCCGGGTGGGGTTTGAAAAGAGCCGGAAGACTATGCCTTCCTCTCTGGCGTGTTCGACTTCTTCCCTGCGGGCAGGCATTTCCTCTTCCCCGCGGCGGTAGACGACGTTTACCTCTTCGGCCCCGAGCCGCAGAGCCGAGCGGGCGGAATCCATTGCAACGTTGCCTCCGCCCACTACCACGACCTTTTTGCCCTTTCGGACCAGGGTGTCATACTCGGGATCGTAGGCCTTCATGAGGTTCACACGGGTCAGGAACTCGTTTGCGGAGTAGACCCCGTTAAGGTTCTCGCCCTCGATACCCATGAAACGCGGAAGCCCCGCCCCGGTCCCTAAAAAGACTGCGTCAAACTCTTCGGAAAGGGCGTCCAGAGTCTTAATCCGGCCTATAATATAATTGGGTTTGAACTCGACTCCGAGGCTTTTGATATATTCAACTTCCTGCTGCACGATGGCTTTCGGGAGCCTGAACTCGGGGATCCCGTAACTTAAAACCCCTCCGGCTTTGTGCAGGGACTCGAAGATGGTTACTTTGTAGCCCAGTCTCGCAAGGTCGGCTGCGGCGGTAAGCCCGGCCGGGCCCGAGCCCACGATTGCAACCTTCTTGCCGGCTGCTTCTGCTTTTGCCTCTGAATCTTCTGAATCTTCTGAATCTTCTGAATCTTCTG